>NZ_JAEMQA010000036.1 GCF_022759005.1 Sulfuricurvum sp.
ACGGTCAAGTACTCGTATTCTCCGATATGCTGGGTCTGTATGAGCCGTTTGTCCCGAAATTCGTCAAACAATATCTGAGCGGTGCAGCAGCGGTCAAAGAGGCGGTCAAAAACTATGCAGATGATGTCAAAGCCCGCTCATTTCCCGATGAAAATTATGTTTATTAGGAAACACTAACGTGGAACGCATAGTCGAAATCGAAAAATTTGATGCCGAAGAGAGTGCAGAAACCTCTCTGCGCCCCAGCGCATGGAACGATTACATCGGGCAAGAGCAGATCAAAAAAAATCTCGGCGTCTTCATCGAAGCAAGTTCAAAACGACGAGAAGCGCTCGATCATGTCCTCTTTTACGGCCCTCCCGGTTTGGGAAAAACGACCCTCGCCCTCATTATCGCCAACGAAATGGGGAGCAACATCAAAGTCACCGCCGCCCCGATGATCGAAAAAAGCGGTGATCTTGCCGCCATCCTCACCAACCTCGAAGAGGGGGACATCCTCTTTATCGACGAGATCCACCGCCTCTCCCCAGCGGTCGAAGAGATTCTCTACCCATCGATGGAAGACTTTCGTCTCGATATTATCATCGGAAGCGGCCCTGCGGCACAGACGGTCAAAATCGATCTGCCACGTTTCACCCTCATCGGTGCGACGACACGGGCGGGAATGCTCTCGAACCCTCTACGCGACCGTTTCGGAATGAATTTTCGGATGCAGTTTTATACCCCCGATGAACTCTGCACTATCATCACCCAAGCCTCTTTGAAATTAGGCAAAAACATCGATAAACATGCCGCGCTTGAAATTGCCAAACGCTCACGCGGAACCCCCCGCATTGCGTTGCGTCTCCTGAAACGGGTACGTGATTTTGCCGATGTCGCGAACGAAAACACAATCATGCATGAGCGTTCCCGATATGCACTCGATCAACTCGGGATCAATGCGAACGGATTTGATGAGATGGATTTACGACTTCTCAAACTGCTGATGGAGGCCAAAGGGCGCGCCATGGGACTAAGCACGATTGCCGCCGCACTCAGTGAGGATGAAGGGACGATTGAGGATGTTCTCGAACCCTACCTTCTGGCAAATGGATATTTGGAACGTACCGCACGGGGACGAATCGCAACGCCGAAAACCTATGAGCTGCTCAAATTCGGAACCCCGCAAAACGGACTCTTTGAGTAAGAGGAACTGATGAAAAAAGAACATTTCACCCTAATACTGCTGATGATGGCTTCGTACGGCATATATGTTTTATACGCACCCTTTTGGATGAGTATTATTGTCGCCTCACTGTTGGCGATCTCAACCCACCATATCCAAATGGGATTTTTTCAACTCACCAAGAGCCGTTTCTGGGCTTCAGCCTTATCGACACTTTTACTGGGAGTCCTCTTTTTTGCTCCTTTGGGATATTTTCTCTTTCATCTCTCTGTGACGCTCCAAAATCTTGATCCAACCCTCTTGGTGACAATCGAAGCCAAATTGCACCATTGGATAGCCCATCTGCCTCCGGCACTCTCGCATATAGAGGGACGAATAGAACGCTATTTAATCAAATTTGATCCTACAGCATTTTCACAGCATATCCTCGGCTACGCCTCACAAATCGGAAGCTTTGCGATGTCGTTTCTCTCCGGCACCCTATTTATCCTGATTTTCTATTTTATCGCCCACTATTACGGAAAAGAGATTTTTGATTTTTTCAAAAGCTCAGCCCACTTTCCGCAGCAAGAGAGCACCCTCATCATTTTTGAGATGCGTTCAGCTATGAGCGTCGTTTTTTACTCGATCATCACAACTGCTGTCTTTGAAGGGGTATTGTTCGGCATAGCCGTTGGATACATGGGGTACAACGGTCTGCTTTTTGGGATCATGTACGGCTTTGCGTCTTTGATTCCCGTCATAGGAGGGGTGATTATGTGGCTTCCGTTTGCTCTCTTTGAACTTTCAATGGGGCATACCGAAAACGCTCTGTTTATCACCCTCTATACCATCATCGTCATTTCGGTCATCGCCGATACCTTTGTTAAACCGGTCATCATCAAACTAATCAACCAAAAATTGATCAAACCCCAAGAAAAAATCAATGAACTCATTATCTTCTTTGCCATTATCGCTGGGTTGGGGACATTTGGATTTTGGGGGATGATCATCGGACCCGCAATTACCGTACTCTTTATGACTTTGATGAAAATCACCGAAACACAAAGCGAAAACAGATCTCATTAATATTGTTAATACAAGATTGATCAAATATTAGCAATTGTGTCCTATGATGTTAAAGTTAAAATTTGCCAAACGGAGAAACCCCATGAAAAAGATTCTAAGCATCGCACTGATCCTCGGTGCAACAGCGTTAATGGCTTGCCCGATGAAAGACGGCGGAATGATGATGAGAAAATGTGAATGTGACACCTCAAAACTTCCTAAACCGTTTGAAAAATTGGGGCTTAGCGATGATCAAAAAGCTCAAATCCAAAAACTTCGCGAAGAGGGAAAAGCTTTCCACAACCAACAGCACGAAAAAATGATGAATGTTCTTACCCCTGAACAACGCAAAGCGTTCGAAGCCAATGCTCCTAAAATGTGCCCAAAAGGGGATATGAAAGGGATGAAAATGGGTGATGGAAAAATGGACGGCATGGGCTGCAAAGAGTGCGATAAAAAGTAATCTCGAATGATCAAAATCCTCCTTATCGAAGATGATCTCGAAATCTCGGATCTTTTGAGCCAGTATTTGAGTCGTTATCAGATGGAGGTCATTTCGTATCCTCATCCAAAAGCGGCGCTTGCATCGCTGGGGATAGAGTCGTACGATCTGGTTTTACTCGATCTTACCCTTCCTGATATGGATGGACTAGAGGTTTGCAAAGCGCTTCGTGAGCGCAGCGACATTCCGATCATCATCTCCTCGGCTCGGAGTGATTTGGGAGACAAAGTGATCGCACTCGAACTGGGTGCCGATGACTATCTCCCAAAGCCCTATGAGCCCAGAGAGTTGGTAGCCCGCATACAGAGTCTATTACGCCGTATCAACGGCAAAACCATCCAAACAAGCAGTGAGATGTTCCGTGTCGATGAAAACGGTATCTACAAAGAGGGGGAATTGCTCCCCCTCACCCGCGCTGAATTCGAGCTTCTGAGTCTGCTGATCAAACACCGCCGCCAAATCATCTCCCGTGACTTTATCGCCAACAACGTCGAATCGATCGGATGGGAGAGCAGTGAGCGAAGTATTGACGTTCTCATCAGCCGTATTCGCCAAAAAGTGGAACCAAACCCGAAACATCCTACCCTCATCCGCTCGATTCGCGGGATGGGGTATCAATTCACCCTATGATTTCACGCCGCCACTCCGTTTTTTTCAAGCTTCACGCTTTTTTTGCTTTGGCGCTGATCGTCCTCTCCCTCCTCTTTGTATCAGCACTCAGTGAACAAAAAGAGCAAAAATTTCATCTCCTCGCCCACAGGTCAATGGAGCTCTCTCGCATCTTGGAAGAATCTCCTATCCATACGTGCATGAAACAAAACAATGAACTCAAAGAGGCGGGATTTAAGCCGATAGATACCATTGCGCCCCATTGTGAACCGATCCCTATACCCCCGCCGATGCGTGCCAAACTCCAATCACGTAATATTAAAGTCACAATATATAAAGACCATGAGGGGTTTGTCTACGCCTTGGGACGTGAGCATTGTACGATGTACTATCGAGACACCGCAGAAGAGCCGACCTACTATTTTGTGTGGTTCTTGTTCTTTGCCCTGTTGGGCGGCTTGGTAAGTATGTATCTATTGCTGTGGCGCAATCTCAAGCCACTCAAGCACCTCTATGAACAGATACAGCGCTACGGTGAAGGTGAAGAGATTGTCGAGGAACCCAACAACGGCAAAGACGAAATTGCCCTCATCTCCAATGCCTTTCACGATGCCCTGCAAAAACAGAACCGTCTCAAAAAATCGCGTGAGCTTTTTCTGCGTAACATCATGCACGAACTCAAAACCCCGATTACCAAAGGGAAACTCATCGTCGAACTCGAAGAGCCAAGTCCGAATCACAATCTTCTGTCAAAACTTTTTTCACGACTGGAACATCTGATCCACCAAATGGCGGATATTGAGAAAATGCACGCCTTTTCCCTCACCAAAACGGCAAAAAGTCTCGATTCGATGATATTCACGGCACTGGATAATCTGATGATAGAAGAGGATACCGTAGAGATCAACGGATGTACGCAGAGCATCATGGTGGATGGTGACCTCTTTACAAGTGCGCTCCAAAACCTGATGGATAATGCCCTCCGTCATGCAACCTCGTATCCTATCCATATCGATTGCGACGGGAAAAAAATCTGCATCCGTAACAGCGGCGAACCGCTCAAGCGCCCGGTCGAAGAAGCGTTACAGGCATTCGTAACCGAGCGGGGAGACGGGGGGTTAGGACTGGGGCTTTATATCGCCCAATCGGTGTGTGATTTGCACCGTTTTGATCTGCACTACACGTATGAAGAGGGGATACACCATTTTTGTATCCGGTTTTAACGGGTTTGCTTTTTAAAATAAATCCACAAAATCGCTGAAATGCCCGCCATCGCAAAGCTCAGCGCCATACCCAGCGTCAGCCACTCACCCGCGAGATAGCCGATTTGTGCATCGGGGGCACGATAAAACTCGACAAGCCCCCGCCCGATTCCGTAACAAAATCCATACAATAAAATCAACTCCCCCTCGAACGCTTTGCGCTTGCGATAGAGATAGACGATCGCAAATACCACAATCCCTTCGACAAACGCTTCATAGAGCTGTGAGGGGTGACGGAGAGTATCGTACACATAAATACCCCACGGCACATCAGTAGCACGTCCGACAAGCTCTTGATTGAGGAAATTACCGATACGTCCGAACACATACCCCAGCGGTACAGAGACTGCTACCAAATCCATCAAGAGACCAAACGACACCTTATGACGACGATGATACAGATACGAACCGATCAAAAAGCCCAAAATCGCCCCGTGGAAACTCATCCCACGGATCCCGACAAACTGCCCGTCAATAAACGGATTGAAGATTTGCCACGGGTTGGTGAGATAGTACATCGTGTGGGTATCGTAAAAGAGGATATAGCCCAACCGAGCACCCAAAATCACTCCGATTTCGGCATAGATGAAATAGTCATCCAACTGCTCTTTGGTGATCTTGATATTATCCTTTTGGACAATCCATTTGGCAATGACAAGGGCACTCAAGAGGGCGAGGACGTACATCAACCCATACCAGTGGACGGGAATCGAGAAGAGGTTAAAGGCTACAGGGTTGAAATGCTCGTAAATATGATTCCAAAATTCCATCTCAGACCTTCATCCGTTTTGCATCGACGAGATAATCGCGCCCTACCCGCCCGATGTTTTCGAGCTTCACGTTGTATCGCTCATCTATCACTTCATCGGCATAATAGAACGCATCGATTTTTAAAAACAAAATATTTTGCTCACTCCCGATCAATGAGACCTCCTGATGGAGCGAACACAACAATGCCGCTTTCGCATCGTCCACGCGGGGCGGATAGCCATCGGCGGTTTTGGTCATTGCAATACCGTATTTTTGTGCTTCACTCTCTCCATACGCCAGAGCTTCAGCCGTTGCTTCGATTAGTCCGGCTTTACGATCATCGGCAAGCGAAATGGTCGCTTTACCGTGAAGGAGGATATTTTTTGCGGTATCTTTGAGACCGCCCTCTTCGTTCGGTCCGATAGAGACCATCACACACGGCGGTTCGGATGAGACGGGGATAAAATAGCTAAAAGGGGCGAGATTCACACCTTTCTCCCCCTCTGTCGAAATCCATGCGATAGGACGGGGAAAAATCGTATTACTCATCAGTTTATAAACCGTAGTCACTTCAAGCGATTGCGGATCGATCAGCATAAGGCTCCTTTAAAACGTTATAACTTTCCAGTCGCTTTTCAGCGCCTGCGTTAACAATTCTCCCGTATGGGTCGGCTCAATTCCCAATGAGCGAAGCTGATCGCTCACCCCGTAATCGTCGCTGCACACGACGCACACCGATGCTTTTACCCCGCTCTCGATGACTTTGGTCACCATCTCTTGCAGTTCGCTATTTTCAGCCAAAAGCTTTGCCGAAGGACCCCATACCATTAAGTGCGCTTCATCCCAATAGCCGCGAGGCAATATCACACTCCCGTACAGCAATACCAGCTTTTTAGCGACTTCGATCTCTCCGCTGCTCCAGAGAATGAGAAGTTTATCCATTTCCATGCCTCTTTTGATGGTGCCCCATAATCTGCGTTTGCACCTCAAGATGTTCATTTAATCGATATGCCTTGCCGAATCCCATCACAACACTCCCACTTTTAGGGGAGAGCTTAAAGAGGTGAAAATCGCCCATTTGGGCCAACGAGGTGACCAATTCCGGATCGAAATGGGCACGAAAACGATCAATCGCCATCGCATAGGTATTCTCACCGCGTGCCACTTCCGAAGCGACCGCTTCAATCGTTATCCGTTTACGGGCAAAAGGTTGAACACATTGTGATTCGTCTTCGACAAAGAGGAGTGAAACATTCGGATGTGATAGAAGATTGCGTCCGTGCTGCGCAACGGTGCTGATGAGGATATAAAAATCATTATCGATTCTCACATACGGTGCGGTACTGGCATGGGCTTCACCCTGAGGAGTCAGAGAAGCCATGATCAGAGTCTGAAACGTCTCTAAAAACGACTCAACCTCTATCGTCGTCATCGGCGCAACGCCTCGGCGATCAGTTCGATCGGATTTTTAAAGACAACATCTACATCCGCCTCATTCATCGAATTGTTGATCTGCATACGGCATGCCGAACACTCGGCTGTTACCACTTTTGCCCCCGTTTTGGCGATCATGGCGGCTTTCGGCTTCCCTGCCGCTTGGGCAAAGTGGAAATTTTCGGTCTGCATCGTCACACCACCAAAACCGCAGCAGGCATTCGGATCACTCATTTCGGTGATCGTGTAGTTTTGTCCTACCAACGCACGCGGTTCTTTATAGACCCCCTGCATTTTGCGGGCATGGCAGGGATCGTGATAGGTGACGCTCAAATTACTGCGCCCCTTGGACGCCAACAGCGCTTTTAACTCCGTCTTTTGCTCCAGCCATTCGGTCGCCATAAAGATTTTGCTTTTTAGCTTCTTCGCCCGCTCTAACCACTCAGGCTGATCGTGAAAGAAATGTTCATAATCGATCTTGATCATCGCACTGCAGGTCGCTTCGGGGATGATGATCGCTTCAACCTCATCGATGAAACTCTCGAAATAGGCGATGTTCTTTTTGGCGTTATGATCGACCGTGGCAAAGTCCCCCGTAAAATAGGCCGGTGCTCCACAACACAGCTGTTTTTTCGGGATAAACGCATCAATATTCAATGTCTCCAATATCTCCAAAAGTCCCTTGCCAATCTCGGTATAGTTATAGTTTCCTAAACATCCGATGAAAATCGCCACACGCCGTTTACCGCCGTTGGAAATATTCTCCGGATAGCTGTTCATAAACGAGGTTTTTCCCATCGATGGCAAGAGTCGATCTTTTTTGATGATCGGGAGATTAAAACGCGGCTGCATCGAGTTGATCTCGGCCTTGATCTTAAACCCGCAGGTTTGAAATACATATCCGAGCTTAAACAATAGATCCATCGTCGTGCGATGACGCAAAAGATAGAAAAATGCCCTCTTAAACCATGCAATGCCATATTTATCCGCGATGTCGGCGCGTACCTGTTCGATCACCATATCGGTAGGGAGCGCTTTTGGACACACATCAGTACAATTGGTACACAAAAAGCAGCTCTCAAAAATCGCTTTCGCATTTTTATCCAACTCCAGCTGACCTCGCTCATACGCTCCCAATAGATCGATAAACCCGCGAGGAGAAGTTACCTCATCGGCATTGACGTTGTGGATCGTACAGACCGGAATACATTTCCCGCATTTGATACAGGCATCAGAGGTATCGGTAAAGTGAAAAAGTTCGCGTTTTTCCATCGACTTACACCGTTTTGCTGAATGCTTTGTCAGAGCTTGCATGACGTTTCATGTACGCATCAAATGGCATCGCGATATTACGGATCAACAATGTTCCCGTTGGAGAGCACTCGATAGATGAGGCACCCATACTTAATAACCCCTCCGCTTCAAACGGTTTGAGTGCGTCAATCGCATCGGCAAAATACTCGGCAAATTTTACCCCGTATAATTTCTCGAATCGTGCAATATCGAGTTTAAAATTAGACATTAATTCCATAATGACGTATTGACGAATACGATCATCTTCATTAAGGGCTACCCCTCTCTCATACGGCAATTTACCCGCATCGATAGCCGCTTCGTAGCTCTCCATATCTTTGAAGTTTTGGGCGTAATAATCGACCCCTTCACCGATAGAGGTGAGACCGATACCGATCAAATCGGCACCCCCTTTGGTAGTATATCCTTGAAAATTACGGTGTAACTCTCCTTTCTCAATCGCTTTAAAAAGCTCATCTTCTGGTTTGGCAAAATGATCCATTCCGATCATACGGTAACCGAGTTCGGACATGTGATCGATGGTATAGCGCATAATGGCTAGCTTCTCTGCAGGATGCGGCAACGTCGTTTCGTCAATTTTACGCATCGTTTTTTTGAGCCACGGGACGTGTGCATAGTTGAACACCGCAAAGCGGTCTGGATTAAGCGAAATCGCCAAATCAAGCGTCTTTTTAAAGGTCTCCAAAGATTGATACGGTAATCCGTAGATAAGATCGACATTGACACTCACCATGTTGTATTTGCGGGCTAAATCCATCGCCGCTTTGGTGATGTCGTAGGGCTGAACGCGATGGACGGCGACTTGAACTTTTTCGTCGAAATCCTGAATCCCGAAACTGACACGGTTGAATCCCGCTTCGCTCATTACCCGCATCTGATCTTCGTTGATGTGACGCGGATCAATCTCGCAGCTGATCTCGGCATCGGCGGTGAAATTTTTGAAATGGCTTTTGATCGCGCCAATGATTCGGTTCAATTGATCCGCATCAAAAAACGTCGGAGTCCCCCCTCCGAAATGGAGCTGAATGACCGGACGATTGACATCGATATGGGCACTCAAGATTTGCAATTCTCGGGTGATATAGTCAATATAGCGCTCTTTTTTGTCCTCCTTTGAGGTAAAGACGACGTTACATCCGCAAAAGTAACACGCGTTTTTGCAAAACGGCAAATGAAAATATAAAGAGAGGGGACGTGAGGAGTCTTGGGCATGGAGCTTTGAAAGATACCCCTCATAATCGAATGCGTCGCTAAACTCCAATGCGGTCGGATAACTCGTATAACGAGGCCCCGGTTTGGAATATTTTGTAAATTTGTCAAAATCAAGCATAGTAGTGCGTCCCTAAAAAGGTATATGATCGCGATTATACCCTTTTGGATTGAATGTCCCCTAAAATTCCTCTGTTACCAAGAGAAATAGTGATGAAAAATAGTATAAATTCTACGTCAAAAATTTGTTTTTTTTATAAAATGTGATAAAATGAACGGAAACTCAATCTATATATCTAAAGAGAGTATATGAGCGCCATAAAAGTGTTAATCATCGAAGATGATGAAGTAACCGCTATGAATCTAAAAATGTCATTAGAAAAGCAAGGATATGACGTTATTTCATTAGCCGACAATGCCATCACCGCACGTAACAAAATCAAAATTTACAACCCAGATATCGCGCTAATCGATATCGGATTGCAAAAAACTACCGACGGTATCGAATTGGCACAATATATCCGCAATAAAAACCAGCTCCCCTTTATCTATCTCACGGCGCATTCCGATAACGATATGCTCTCCAAAGCAAAAAAAACGGAGCCGTACGGATACATTGTCAAACCCTTTGATCCGATCAATCTGCACACGACGATCCAAATGGCGTTGTACCGATTCAAAGAGGAGAAAAAACGCAACTCCAATCTTGATGAACTCAAATCCAATCGCGAAGAGCTTGAAAAACTGGTTTATACCAAAAAACTCTCCGACAAACCGATTGTCGAATTCGGTGAGGGATACCGCCACGATACAGGATTGGGTGAAACATTCTACCAAAACCAAAAAATCAAACTGACCAAAAAAGAGAACGCATTTATCCGACTTTTGGTTGCACAACTGGGTAGCGTCGTCGATTTCCAACAAGCGATCAATTATGTATGGGAGACCAAGGGAGCAACCGATAACAGCGTCCGCACTCTCGTTTGGCGTCTCCGTAGCAAACTCCCGACCGATGTGATCAAAAATGCCTCGGGAGTGGGGTACTACCTCGAAGGGTAGGATGACCTACTCAAAACGCTTTCGAAACTCCCTCGCAAGAACCTCATACGCTTCCGTAAAATCAAAATGGCAGTCCTCTTCCGCTGCCGATTCTTCGATAACATAGGCCAATCGTGAAAGCTCATCAAAGCGGAAATTGGCACTGGATCCCTTAATCGCATGGGCAATAAAACGGATAGCATTAAAATCTTGCAGATGTATCGCCTTTAAGAGATCATGAAGCGAATGATCCATTTTTTGGTAATAGATCCCTAATAGATACTCTATTTGCTCCTCTTCTAGCATAAGGGCGCTTTTGAGATGGCTCATATCGATGTTTTTCCAGCTTGATTCGATAGCCTGCGTTATTTTCATTTCACTGAGCACTACCGGCTCTAAATAACGCTCGAAAATCGATTCGATCTCTTTGAGCATAATCGGTTTTCCTAAAAATGCGTCATACCCGTTTTGCATCGCACGCTCACGTGCCCCTTTGATCACATTCGCCGTCAATGCAATAATCGGAGTATGCACACGGCTACGCTCTTTTTCATACGCCAAGATGGATGCTGTCGCTTCGTTGCCATCCATTTTCGGCATTTGTTCATCCATAAAAATCATGTCGAAGGTATCGGATAAAAAGGCATTAACCGCTTCAATACCGTTTGAAGCGATAGTGTAACGGAGCCCATAACGTTCCAAGATAATTTTGATCAGTTCTTGATTCGCCAGATTGTCTTCAGCCACCAGCACTTTACCCGCAAATCCACCTTTGCTCTTGTTCCCACCGATAGGCGTTGCTCTTTGGGTAGCATTAGCCCCCAAAACGTCACACAGTGCACTTTGTAGTTTTGTACAATAGATCGGAAACGTGAGCGGTACGATCGTACAAATCGCATCATAGCGTTCATCCAAAAAATCGAGTATGGCGATTGAGGGGATTTGGCGTTCTATAATCGTTTTTCGTACCGACTCGTTCATCGAGCTTTCCAAAAAGATCAATAAATCACACGGTTCTTCCACGTCATGAATCGTGTGAATGTCCAATCCGAAATATTCCCAATATCGGCGCAGTGATTCAAGCTTATAGCTCTCGGCAGGATTATACGCTAAGAGTCCAAACCGAATCCCTTCGAACATTGTCGCATCAAATTTTATAGACGCACATTCATCATTGACGACAACCGGAATTTTGAGAGTAAACATACTCCCCTCGCCCAGCGTCGATTCCAACTCAATCACTCCCCCCATATGAACAGCCAACTGTTTGCAGATCGATAATCCCAGCCCTGTCCCCTCATGGATTTTCAAATTCCCCTCTTGCGCCTGAGAAAAGGCATCAAAAATCCGCTCTTGATCCGGCTGCGCAATCCCTACACCCTCATCACGCACGGATAAAAAGAGAAATCCGTTATCAAAGCGTGCTTCGACATGAATTGCACCGCCATGATGGCTGAACTTAATCGCATTACTCAAAAAATTCCCGACGATTTGTTTGATGCGGAGAGCATCCGCCACAATCTCATAAGGGATAGAGGGATCAATAAAGCTCGTCAACGTAATGTTTTTTGAATTGGCTCCGGGAACAAACAGCTCCATCGTATGGGAGATTTCATCATGGATATTAAAAGGTTGCGGATCAACCGTAAATTCGCCGCTTCGCAGTTTTGAAAAATCCAAAATATCGTTAATGATGTGAAGTAGATTTTCTCCGCTATTGGAGATAATGTCGAGATATTGCTGATAGCGTGGATTGGTCGTCTCATCACGCAATAGCGATACAAACCCCAAAATAGCATTCAGCGGAGTACGTATTTCATGTGACATATTAGAGAGAAAATACTCTTTGGCTTTAGACGCGTTAATCGCCTCTTGCTCTTTTTGATAGATGGTATCGGTATAAAGTTTGAGAACGCTTGAGAAGTTTTGGTTAAAGAGATAGCTTACGGCAACAAAAATCGACTGATCATTAATACCAAGCCGATAAGTTGCATTTAACATAGAGTGCTTGAAGTGGGTACAAAGGATAAAAAGCTCATCCGCCCGCAGTTCTTTGTGTTTTAAATATTCGATGAGTTCAGCGATAACGGGGCACTCTCCCAATACCGTTATACCGGAAACGACACCCATAAAATAATCAAATACATTGTCAGCATACTGCGAAATAAAAACTTCCGGCTCTATTTCGTGCCGTTGCAAGATTTCGGCGCAGGACTCATCATTAACCCACTCTTGTAAAATCGACTGCTTCGCTGAAAGCAATGTTGATTTAGCATTATTCAGAGGCTTTAATATGCTCATCTTTATCTCTCACAATCCAAGATATAAGGAAGCCCCTCTTCAAATAAACCGCGTATTTTAGGGTGCAATCCAGAAAAATACTCCAAGTGCCACAACCAATAATTGCCCTGTCATAATAGCGGTCGTACCGATAATATTGCCGATTTGACAGCTGGTACACTGTTTATAAATTTTTGCTTCGTGTTGTGCATAGAGAAAATAGATCGCCATCAGTACCGGAACCAATGCCAACGCAATTTTATCCAGTGTATAGATCATAGCACGCCATTCAGGAGAGACGATAAAAGGGGCGATAAACGTAAGTGCTACACCCGCCATCAAATATTTAGCCCCTTTTTTGAAGTAATCGCGAACAAAAACCCGCGGACACGAAGCACCGAAATCATACACACCTTCATGTTGAGAGACCAAAATCTCTTCGACCTCTCGACGCTCTTTTTTGCCGAGCTTGTCCAAAAGTGTCCCACCAAAAAGGAAATCGATCTGCCGCTGAAGTCTCTGAGACAATTCTCCCTCGGCATCCAAATGGTGCGATTCACCGTAGCGATTTTCATAGACCACTTTTATTTTTCCGTAGCGTTTGATTTTTGCACTAAACCCTTTTGGGAAATAGGGATTCACTTCATCGATCTCTTCAGAGCCTTCAGTAGAGATCAAACGCGCATTGATCATTTCAACAATCTCTTCGCCCTTTTTTAAAATAATCGCACTGTAAGGCACCGCAATTTGTATAGCCGAAAGAGCATCCAAGTCGTGATGTTCCATCGTATCGCGCATATTCTCCAGGAGTTCAAACAATTCATCATCAAACTTTCGTATATCTGCCGAAATATACCGGATCCGCTCGTCAGGATAGGTGATCAACTCTTTAATCATAGGGAATTCTTTCGTGTAGAAGATAGACCCCCAAGAAGGGGGATAAAATTAGTGGCTTTTGCGAACAACGATCAACATTTTGATGTTGATGACGATAAAACGGAATAATTGCCAAATTTTGCAAGTACGAAAAAATTTGACAAAATTTGTCGGAACCATTGTTGTAAAGTTTGCATCGTATGGTTTAACGTATTTTTCGATCTCTTTCATGTTAGTTCTCCTTTTACTTATTCTGGAATCATAGTCCAGCCCGGATTGAGCTTCGCTTTATAGATAAACATGTGGTGCAAAATGTGTTTAATCCAGTGACCTGCAAGTCCGATTTCACCGAATGTATAATCCAAATCACGTCCGATTCCCGGATATTTTTCGAAGTCTGGAACAACCGGATAAACAGTCAATGCTGCCGCTGTACCGTCAAATAGACCTTTACCGGCTGATGCAACACACGCTGCACCCATTTCCGCCATTGACGCTTCATGCAAGTGTGCGTTTGGACCTTTTTTGATCAAATCGCAAACACTGTGTGCTACCGCTTTACCGATAATACCGCTCGGCATACCTGTACGTGGAGGAGTTGGGAAAATTTGAGTTCCGTTTGGCGACGTCATCGGTTTGGAGATCGGATGCGGAGGAGCAAATGCGATACCTGCTGCGAAAAGGTTTTTGTATGTCGGGTTTTGATAGGTACGTGGCCAGTCAGATGCTTTCCAGTTTTCATATGCACCCGCATTGTAGTTCGCGTCAACTTTCATGAAGCCGTTTGGAGCGAATACCGTTGCTGTGATATCTTCACCTGCTTTGTCATACGCTTTAAGACCGACACCCGCAAACGGAGGAATCAACATCGCGAAGTCGAACTCTTGCTCACCCATTGAACCGTCAAGCAATTCATAGTGAACTTTCCCTTTTTCAACTTTGTTAACGTGTGCACCGATCAACCATTTTACACCGCGCTCAGAGTACAATGATTCTGCAAAAAGGCGAGAAGATGCCGCATATCCGCCGCGTTTCATGTGAAGACCGCCGATACCGAAGTCACCAAGGAATGATTCATTAGAGATCCATTGAAGATCTGCCATATCGCGAACACCTGCTTTGCGAAGTTCGTGTTCGATGTTGAAAATATATTCGAACGCCGCACCTTGACATGTACACATACCGTGACCGGTACCGATGAGGAATTTTTGGCGCTCACCTTTTTTCATTTTTTCGATACACTTTGCCAATTCATGTGCTGCATGATCCGCGTGATCTGCCGTACATACTGAAACAGTAAATTCACCAAGACCGTTTGCATCACCAAGACCTGGTGTTGCAGCGAAGTTAAGTTTTGGTCCGGTAGCATTGATCAAATAATCATACGTTACCTCTTCGCTTTGACCCGCTTTACCTTGACCGGTATATTCGATCGTAACGAACGGTTTGTCACTGTTAGCGCTTCCTTCAGGATTAAGACTTACCGCTTTTGCTTGCTTGTAAGTGATCCCCGCTTTTGCATACACAGGAGCAAGGTCAAAAGTAACCTCTTCTTTTGACATTTGACCGACACCAACCCAAATATTTGATGGGATCCAGTTCCATTTTGAGTTAGGGGTAACTACTACCACCTCGTGATCTTTTCCGAGCCAATCTGCCGCAAATGTTGCTGCAGTATGTCCGGCGACACCGCCACCGAGGACGACTACTCTTGCCATTACTTCTCCTTCGTTTCATAATTCCGTAAAAGTTGATTATAACCCCATTACATCACAATTATATCACATCCTTAAAATAACCTCTCTAGCTTTGATTAAATATATCACAAAAGGAGGCAGTGTTACATTTTTTCACAATACACTTTGAATATATCTGTCCATTTTATATCTCCACCGTATACATTATATAGAATATAAAAAAACATTATTTTACGCTTTAATTAACAAT
>NZ_JAEMQA010000086.1 GCF_022759005.1 Sulfuricurvum sp.
GAATTTTTCTTGCTACACCCGACAAGGACTCTACTATGATATTCAATCGTATGAATTATCTGTTTGGAGAATTTTCGACTTAACCGTTCGTATGAGAGTTTAATGAGAGGTTTGAGATTAGGGTTGTATATCACTAACGCTATCTTGAAAAAACACAATTTACGACTCGAATATACCTATGATGCAGGAGTTAACCGCTTTCGAATAATGCTATAATGTATCGATAACAATTCAAAGGCCATTGTATGCTCAGTCGATGTATAGCAACTCTCACTTTTTTAAGCATCTCTTCTCTCTTTGCAGGTCATTACTCTATGGCGCTTCGAGGGGATACGACCAAATTTGACTACACAGAAAAAAACAGCAACGGATTGCTCGATACCGAAAAAACCAATTACGGAAATATCAACGGCTTAACGCTCAGTATCGATCCTCAATACCACGGGTTCTATTCCAGAGTTTCTACTTCAAAAGGTGATACCGATTATGTTGGGGGGACAAATCTAAATCCTACCTACGGCTCGTATCGTACCACTACGACAAATACCCTCACAAACTATGAGCTTGGATACAAAGTGACCATCGGAGAATCTCGCAACCGATTGGAAGTGCCGGTTATGGTTGGGATCGGCTATCGACGATGGCTGCGTCAGCTGCACGGCACGGCTGGAGTGAGCGGATACGATGAGCTTTATGATTGGGGGTATTATAATTTCGGTATCGGATTGCATTATGATTTTTCATCCAATATCAATCTCGGAGTAGATGCGAGCTATCGAAAAGCGTTCAATTCGCAAATGCATGAAAACTTCTACGGCTACACTTTTGATCTCAAAAATGTGCATGGCTACACTATTTCAGTCCCCTTAGAACTCAAACTCGATCAGCGATGGAGTATTTTGGGAATGTATAATTACGAGTACTGGAATATCAATGAATCAAATCATATCGCTAGAGGGCTGCTTGAGATATGGGAACCGGATAGCGAAACGAAAAATGAGACATTTTCATTAGGATTGAAATACTCTTTTTAATGTGAATTTAAATTAACTAAAAATATTTTATTTTGCTATAATTAACTGATATAGAAAGTCGGTTGGTCATAGTGTTGATTCTTCAATTAATGAAATTAAAGCGATTATCATCGATAATCCTCTCAACATACTCCCCCCACCTCTTCACAATGTGCAAACGGGGAAGTGCTTATGACTCCTTACAACAAACCTCACCTTTCGTATCAAAATCAAATCGATCCTCTCAAAAGTCGCGGACTTATTATCTATGATGAAAATTTTGCCATCACCAAACTAAAACACATCAGCTATTAATGTAAATTTCACTCCCATGTTTCCAGTAAATTCGCGAGTTCGACGTTTTATCGCCCAATCGCATATCGATGAAAAAATCGGGGTGGAAAATATCGTCGATCATATCGACAAAGCACTGGTTCGTTGCAGCGAGTTTTTAGCCGATTGAGTTGTACATTTCTGCACATCGTGAGTTAATAGCTCTTCAAAATACTTAACCTGGACTGGCTTGCTGCACAAATATCCTTGGAAATACTGGCATCCGTGATCCTCGAGGAATTTAAACTGCTCGATTGTCTCAACCCCCTCAGCGATAACGTCAAATTTAAAAATAGAGGCCATGGAGAGGATCGTTTCAACGAGTGCCGCATCGTCCTCATCGCTCATGATATCACGGACAAAACTCCGATCGATTTTGAGCGTTGTAAAGGGGAGTTTTTTCAAATAGGCCAAAGAAGAGTATCCTGTTCCGAAATCATCCATCGAGAGATTAATCCCTGCCGCGCGCAATCGGTTCATTTTTTCTATAACGGTATCGAGTTTATCGATAACGGTCGATTCGGTCAGTTCCAATTCCAGCATCGAGGGCATAATCCCCGTTTCAGCAACGATTCGGATCACATTATCGACAAAGTTATTTTGTTTAAACTGGATAGCGCTGACATTAACCGCGATCCGATCGATGTGTGTTTGGCTGAGATTTTTGGCACGCCATGAAACAAACTGTCGGCACGCTTCGCGCAAAACCCATTCACCGATCGGCACGATCAAACCGCTCTCTTCAGCGATCGTGATCATCTCATCGGGCATAACGATCCCCAGTTCAGGATGATTCCATCGCAGCAATGCTTCTGCTCCGATAATCCGCTTGGTTGCGATTTCAATAACGGGCTGATAATAGAGCTCCAGTTCATTGTTTTTGATCGCATGACGTAACGCATTTTCGAGAAATAGGCGGTGCTTAATCCATTGATCCATTTTTTCCTGATAAAAACGGGTCGTATTTCTCCCCTCTTTTTTTGCCTGATACATTGCCGTATCGGCAAATTTGAGCAAATCATCCGCCGTTTGAATCTCTGATGTTACCATCGCAATTCCGATACTCGAACTGGTTGTTATCGTATCGGATAAACCGACATCAAAAGCACTCCCCAAAGCTTCATGAATTTTTTCAGCGACGCTTTCGACTTTTGTCGCGGCAATATGAGGATCGTTGCCTAATTCATTGAGCAAAATGACAAATTCATCTCCTCCTAGCCGTGAAACCGTGTCCCCCTCACGGCATATTTTTTTCAGCCGTTTCGCCGTTTCGATCAACAGTGCATCACCCACATGATGCCCAAGAGAGTCATTGATGCTTTTAAAATGGTCCAAATCCAAGAACATGACCGCGACAATATTTTTGCTCCGTCGATAATGGGCAAGTGACTGCGCCAGACGATCTTTTAGCAAAATTCGGTTCGGAATATCAGTCAGTGCGTCATAATAAGCTTGATGTTTGATTTTTTCTTCGGCTTGAATACGTTCCGTAATATCGGTAACCAAAGCTACTCCACCGATGATCTCACGTTTTGCATTATAAATCGGAGATGTACGCAATGTAATCCACAACTGAAGATTATGAATCATCGTGACATACGATCCTTCGTAATACCCTTTGTTTCCGGATATCGGTTCAAATATAGCATCGTACAATGAGCGATCAGGAAGTTTTTTCAAATCCAAACCGATCATCTCATCACGGGTAATTTGTAAAATCTGCATCATTTCTACATTTGATTCAATGACGATTAAATCTTTATTGTAGTAAAAAATCCCAGCCGGTGCCTCTTTGAAAATCGTTTCAAACTGCTCTTCAGACAGTGCTAATGCTTCCGCGGCTTTCTCGTGCAAAATTTTCGATTTTAATGCACTTAAAATATTCAAATGGATCCGTCTTGATGCATTCACTAAAAGAATGTAATACGCCGCAACCAAAAATCCCATCATCTGATATTCAAGACCGCCGTGCAGTACCATCACCATAAACAACGGTGCGATCAAAAATGAGAGAAAAACGACGGAGAGTCCAAACATCGATGCCAAAGTCCCAGAGGCAACTGACGAAATCCCCGAGATAATAAAAATAATGGCGAATTGATCCGTTATGTCATCGGATTGGAATAAGAAAAATGCACTCAAACCCCATAATAGAGCCGAAATGTACATCACGACTTTGAAATAATATTCCCACACCAAATCGCTGTATTTTTTAGGATGTTTTTTGTGCTGAATCAAAAGCCAAAGACGCCAAATTAATGTAATATTTATGACAACGAACCATACATTGACGTATGGACTTAAAGAGGTATCCCAATATAAAATTGAAATGATTAAAGCACCCAAAAACAATGGAAAAATAGAAGCAAACGCTTGTCGGAACGCGATTGAGATCTGTTCCGAACGGATACGTTCAACATCCGTTTGTTCCATATCTTTTAAATACTTATTTTTGTTAAATCGCATCGTTTCCACAGATTGATAAATTTTATTAATGCAGCTTAGCATAGCGTAAAACAAATGAAAATAAAATCTCATTGTGTTACAATTACGTAATGAATAGATTTTTCTTTTTTCTCTTGTGGGGTTTGACACTTCACGCCTACACTCTCCAGCAAAACTATACCTATACCAATACGACCGTCTACTCAACCGATCTATTTCCCGACATACAAAAAAAATTTGAAATCATTAAAATTCCCGACGACAAAACACGATACCGAATCAATGCCCAAATTATTGCCAAGACTTTTGAACTTAACGGCGTTCCAATCGATACGGATAACGTTCGTTATGTCAATTTTACCCAACTTAGCCCCGTCGATTTCACTCCCCTTAAAAATCAACTCGAATCACTTTTGAGCGCCCAATATCCATCCATTCGAATCGAAGAAATTACCATCACACCGCGCGGCTATTTAAATTCCCTCCCCAAAAAAGCACGCGGTACTTTTGATGAGCACCTTTTTCACAATGCCAAAGGGACATTCTATGTTATAGATGAAAGCGGTACCCGCCATTATCTCGATTATACAGTGAGAGCCACGATTAATGTCTTGCATACCAATCAAAAAGTCTCTATGCGCGATCCTCTGAACGGATTTAATACTCTTATTAAACAGATCCCTTTCGGCTCATTCAAAGACACCCCGCTGACAACATTACCCAATGAGCCATCACGCTTTCGCTCTAACTTCAAGGCCGGTCAACCTTTGACCATTCGCAATATCGAAACCATTCCTCCTGTTTTGAGAAACGAAAAAGTGATCGTAGAGGTTCAAAACGATGCGGTTATCGTCGAGTTCGGGGCAGTTGCAACGCAAGAGGGACAACTCTATGATATTATTACAATCCAAAAAAATGACGGCAGCAGAGCCAAAGCCAAAGTAATCGGAGAACATCGGGTGGAACTACAGTGAAAATCGTGGTCGGTATCAGCGGAGCAAGCGGGGCAGGATTGGGTCTCAAATTTCTTCAAGCCCTTCCGCATGAGATAAAAAAACACCTCATTGTCTCAGAACATGCATCCATCGTATTGGACAAAGAAGAGAATATCACTCTCCATCAAAATAACGAGATATGGGCATCCGTCGCATCCGGTTCCTACGGTGCCGATGCGATGATCATCACTCCGTGCAGTATGAATACCCTCGCAAAAATCGCCTGCGGCATTGCCGACAATTTGATTACCCGCGCCGCAGCCGTCATGATCAAAGAACGACGTACTCTTGTGCTCGCCCCACGCGAAATTCCATTCTCTCCGATCGCACTAGAGAATATGCATAAGCTCTCCATGATGGGTGTCATCATTGCCCCTCCCGTCCTTGCCTACTACGGTGATCAAGAAGACTTGGAGTCAATGGAAAACTTTATGATCGGAAAATGGTGCGATCTGCTGGGCATTCCAAACAATCTTTACAAACGATGGGATGACTCTCATGCATAAAATAGCCATTTATCCCGGAACGTTCGATCCGATCACGAACGGTCATTTTGATATCATTGAACGAGGTATCCGACTCTTTGATGAAGTGATTGTCGCCGTTGCCGATTCTCAGGAAAAAAAACCGATGTTCACCCTGCAAGAGCGGGTCGATATGGTTAAATTGGCAGCAAGGGATTTAGACCGTGTCACTGTGGTCGGATTTGACAATCTCACCGTAGAACTCGCCAATACCCTCGGCGCGACCGTACTGATACGCGGGTTACGCGCCGTGAGCGATTTTGAGTTTGAGCTTCAATTAGGGTATCTCAATAATTCATTGGATCCCAATATTGAAACGGTTTATTTGATGCCAAAACTCAAACATGCCTTTATCAGTTCGTCGATTGTCCGCAATCTACTGAAGTTCAACGGTAAAACAGAGCACCTCGTCCCAGCCCCCGTTCAGAATGTCATCTGGAGTATGAAATCATGTACGTTGCAATAGAGGGGATCGATACGGCGGGAAAAAGCACCCAGATCGAAGCACTTCGTACTCTCTTTCCGGAAGCGCTGATCACCAAAGAACCGGGCGGAACTCCAGCAGGAATAGAGATCAGAACCATGGTTCTACACGGCAATTTGACGAGCAAAACCGCTGAACTACTGCTGTTCTTAGCCGATCGTGCCGAACATACCGAATCTGTCATATTACCTAATATGCACAAGCTTATCATCAGTGACCGATCAGCCGTATCGGGAATGGCGTATGCGAGTGTTCAAAATCTGTGCGACGAATCGACCCTCGTGATGCTTAACCGCCTAGCCACCTCGGGAGTGTTGCCCGATACTGTCTTTATCTTGAAATTGACGCCCGAAGAACTCAATCACAGACTGAGCCAAAAAGAACACGATGCGATCGAATCACGCGGAATAGCGTATCTCCTCAGCATCCAAGATGCCCTTATTGCATCGGCCTATGCTTTGGGAATCCAAACCGTCGTAATCGATGCGACACAATCTATCAATACCATTACGAACGAAATTACAAACCTTATCAAAGGAGCCCTATGATCCAATCTTTGCGCGGAATGAACGACATCCTCTCTGAGGATTATGAACGTTTTGAATACTTTATAGCTACAGCCTCTACCATTGCCAAGCGGTACGGCTTTCACTATATCGAAACGCCTCTGCTCGAAGAGACGGCTCTGTTCAAACGCTCCGTTGGAGAAAGCAGCGACATCGTCGGCAAAGAGATGTATCAATTTATCGACAAGGGGAAAAATGACGTATGTCTACGCCCTGAAGGGACAGCGGGTGTTGTCCGTGCCTTTATCCAACACAAGCTCGATAAAAAAGGGGGCATCCACCGTTTTTATTATCACGGGCCGATGTTTCGGTATGAACGTCCTCAAAAAGGACGTTTACGGGAGTTCCACCAATTCGGAATCGAGAGCTTCGGTGTAGCATCGGTGTATGAAGATGCATTGATGATCATGATGGTCTCCGATATTCTCAAAGCACTCGGTATCGGATACCGTCTCAAACTCAACTCACTGGGTGATCAGAACTGTATGCCCGCTTATCGCGAAAAACTTGTCCGTTTTATCGAGAGTTGCGGCGATGCGATCTGCGGTGACTGTGAACGTCGTAAACTCACAAATCCGATCCGCGTTCTTGATTGTAAAAACGAACATTGCCAAAACCTCTACGTTAATGCACCAAAATTGATCGACAATCTCTGCGAGGGGTGCGAGAGCGATTTTGAGACCCTCAAATCGATCCTCGATCAGCACAGCATCGCTTATGAGATCGATACCAATCTCGTACGCGGATTGGATTACTATTCCAAAACGGCATTTGAGTTTGTTAGCGACAATATCGGAAGCCAAAGCGCGATCGCAGGCGGCGGACGATATGATCGTCTTATAGAGTTTTTGGACGGAAAACCGACCCCTGCAGTTGGATTTGCACTAGGGATTGAGCGATTAATGGAGCTCATCGTAATGCCTGAAAAAGTGCGCGAAGGATACTATTTCGGTGCAATGGATGAAACAGCGATCAAACCGATCCTTTTGGCTGCGGAAAAAGCACGCCGAAGCGAAAAAGCGGTGGTTGAGTATAAGCCTCGAAAGCTCCAAGACCATCTCAAAGGATCAGATCGTATCAATGCCCGCTATTGTGCGATTATCGGCGAAAACGAGATGAACCAAAATAGTATCTGGGTCAAAGATTTGGTCGAAAAAACCGAAACGCTTATCCCTTTGAATGAATTTTTTGCCTAAGGAGGGGTGATGAAAACATACGGTATCGATATTTGGGGCGAAAACAACTTTATGATTGACCAAGGGAAGATCAAAGTCAATTATAAAAGCTCCCCATCACTGCTTGAAATCACCCAAAAAGTGCGTAAAACGAATCTTCGTGGACCGCTTATCCTCCGATTCCCCCATTTGATCGGAAAACAGATCGATGCGCTCTATTCCAATTTTCGTCGAGCCATTTTTGAGAACGACTACACCGGAAAATTCAATGCGGTTTTTCCACTCAAAGTTAACCAATTTCCCGAAGCGGTCAATGCAATCGTTGAACACGGTGAGAGCTATTGTTACGGGTTGGAAGCGGGTTCAAAAGCCGAACTCGCCCTTGCCATGGCTAAAACCCCTATCGGTTCTCCGATCACCGTTAACGGGTTCAAAGACGAAGAGATGGTCACACTCGGGTTTATGGCCGCGCAAATGGGGCATAACATCACCATCACCATTGAAGGTCTTGGAGAGCTAGAGTGGATTATCGACGTTGCTCAATCGTGCAATCTCAAAGTTCCCAATATCGGTATCCGCGTACGCCTCCAATCTGAGGGGAGCGGTATCTGGGCAAAAAGCAGCGGACTAAGCGCGAAATTCGGTTTGACCTCTACGGAGTTGATCGAAGCGATGTCCATGCTCACCGATAGTAATATGTTGGAACATTTTACGATGATCCATTTCCATGTCGGCAGCCAAATGCAAGAGATCGCGACCTTGAAACGGGTACTGCGTGAAGCGGGAAATATCTACGCCGAACTGAAAAAAATGGGAGCAGACAATCTCAGCGCCATCAATATCGGTGGAGGACTCGCGGTAGAGTATTCCCAGCACACTTCCACACGTATGCGCAACTATACCTTAGAAGAGTTCTCAAACAGCGTCGTCTTTTTGCTCCGTGAGATCATGAATGTAAAAGGGGTTGCACATCCCGATATTTTTACCGAATCGGGGCGATTCATTGTCGCTTCCCACTCCGTGTTGATCGCTCCCGTTTTAGAGCTTTTCAGCCATGACTATCAGCCTAAATCACTCAAACTCAAAGAGCACAATCCGCCACTCATCGAAGAGCTGCGTGAACTCAACGATCTTCTCTCTCCGCGTACCTGCATCGAATACATGCATGATGCGCTGGATCATATGGAATCACTCCTCACACTCTTCAACCTCGGTCATATCGATCTACAAGATCGCTCCAATGCCGAGATTTTAGTGCATCAAATTATCAAAAAATCGCTCTATCTCTCTCAGGACAACCCCCTGCCGGATATCGAGCGTCTGCAAGTCAAACTCCAGGAGCGCTATTTGATCAACAGCTCAATTTTCCAAAGCATTCCTGACTATTGGGGATTACAACAACAGTTCCCGATTATGCCGCTCGATCATCTGGATATACCTGCAATCCGTGCGGCGAGCTTGTGGGACATCACCTGTGACAGTGACGGCGAAATACGGTTCAAACCCGAAACACCTCTTTATCTTCACGACATTGATTTAGATAAAGAGGAGTATTTCCTTGCCTTTTTCAATGTCGGTGCCTACCAAGAGACGTTGGGGATGAATCACAACCTATTCACCCACCCGAGCGAGTGTACGATTATTATCAACGATAACGGTTATGAGATTGAAAACTTCACCGAATCGGATAATATCCTCAATATTCTCGAAGATATTGGGTACGACTCCTCTAAACTTCTGACCAACCTTAAAAATAAACTTGCCTTGAGTGATTTTAGGACAGAAGAAGAAAAAAGTGATACACTTCAAAAACTCGAAATGTACCTCTACCAAAACGGGTATTTGCGAACCACTCGATAAGGATTTAAGTTGGGACTTTTTTCAGAAATTGCCGAAGATTTTTCGAACGTTTATAAAAATGATCCCGCCATCAGTTCTCGAATCGAACTTTTCTTCAACTATCCGGGTGTATGGGCTATTTTTTGGTATCGTATCTCCAGCCGTCTTTATCGTCGCGGATTCAAAGCCATTGCCCGAATCATCATGGGAATCAACCAAATCTTTACAAACATTGACATCCACCCCGGAGCTACGATTGGACGTCGGGTCTTTATCGACCACGGTTTCGGAGTCGTTATCGGTCAAACGACGATTATCGAAGATGATGTTCTCATTTACCAAGGGGTCACACTGGGGGGAGTAAGCCTCGTCGCAGGCAAACGCCATCCGACGATCAAAAGCGGCGTCGTTATCGGTGCGGGGGCAAAAGTTCTCGGTAATATCACCATCGGGGCTAACTCCAAAATCGGAGCCAACTCCGTTGTTGTGCGCGAAGTACCTGAAAACTCCACGGCTATCGGTATCCCAGCTCACGTAATCCAAAAAGGACGCGATAAAGATCCGTTCAGTCACAACAAACTCCCAGATATTAACAAAGAGATGTTTGAATACCTCCTCCGACGTGTTGCCGTTCTTGAACATTACATGGTACAGGACAATACGGAGATATTAGAACAAGACTTGCAGCTTGAAAACATTTATGAATCGTTCATCAAAGCGATGAAAAATTGATCTGTTCGTTAAAGATTTTTTAATCCTAAAGCTATTACAATCAAGCGGTAACATTTTACTACCACAAAGGGTCTTGATATGGTCAAAAGGTTGCACCTCGTTACGTGCTCTTTGCTTTGTGCATTGCAATTAAGCGCTACTTCTATCGACTCCAATCATCTACGTGTCAGCCTTTCAAAACCTCAGTTCGATCAGACGCTCATTACCCTTCGCGAAGACACTTCCGATCAGGATAAATTTTGGTATTGGCTTAATTTGGCTCGTCTTCAACAAGCCAGCGGGGACTTCAACAATTCCATTAACTCGTTTGAAAAATCATTCGCTATTTTGGATGAATACGAAAATCGTGCCAAAGTGAGCCTACGTAATGTTGGTTCCTTTTTAGGTTCAACGTTTTTATCCAAAGGCTCTGAAACCTATTACGGCAAGGGATATGAACGCTCATTGATGCATACACTCAATGCCCTAAACTATGCTATGAAAGGTGATTTCGAAGGGGCAGCAGTAGAGATGCGACGAATGGAACAGCGCCAAGAGTTTTGGCTGAGCGAAACCGAAGAGAAAATCAAAGAGGCCGCTAAAGAAAAAGCAAAAGCGGAAAAAGAGGGTAACGATGTTTCCAGTATGCCGAGCGAATATTCGATGGCAGCGATGCTGGATGATCCGAGTGTGCGCAATCTGGCCAACAGCTACCAAGACCCTTTTTCCTATACTCTCAGCAGTATTATCACCGACATTGCATTTCCAGATGAAAAGTTAGGTGAAGTGAGTCTCAAACGCGCCCTTACTCTCAACCCGGATGTCTCCAAAGTATTTGCAAAACTCCCTGTTAGCCCGACAACAATTCCAATGCCTGAAAAGAGAAAACCCTCACCAAAAGGTAAAAAAGACTCTACCCCCGTTGCAGCTCAACCACAACCTCCGAAAGTACCTAAAATGGACGTCACGGTTGTCGTTTTAGCCGGTGAGGCACCTGCCGTCAAAATCGAAAAAGTCCGTTTTCCCCTTTTTAACGGTGCAAACTATACCACTATCGATCTGCCCGCATTCAATCCTCCGATTAATGATGTGAGCGTCGTCACTATTTCCACCGATAAACTCCGCCTTCAGCCTCCAAGACTTCTTCAAAGTAATGCTATGGCATATAAAACACTGAAGGATGAATTTGTCGGAGAACTTTCCAAAGCGGTCGTCCGTGCTACGGCAAAAGCTGTAATTGCAAAACAAGCTTCCGATAATTTTGGAGCTTTTGGGGGACTTATGGCATCATTAGCTATGGATGTCGGAAGTTCAATGGCTGATTCAGGCTTCCGGAACTGGGAACTTCTCCCTAATTCAGGCTATCTTTCTAAATTTGAAGCATTGCAAGGAGAAACAGTAACGATTGCCATGAACGACAGACAAGAGTCGTTCACCCTTCCAAGAGATAAAAAAGGGGTTCTTATTCTTGTCTCCTACATCACCAACGATAATATAAGGATTGATCATGTTGAATATTAAACACACACTTTTGAATATAACAGTAGGAAGTTTTTTACTGTTAGGAATCAGCGGATGTGCAGGAAAAAACCAAGAGCACTTCATCGGTAAAGAGCGTGTTGTGCTCAAAGAACACAGAAGTTTCCAAGAAGGGAAATTTTTAAAAGTTGCCGCTACGTTTGAAAACGAAGACGATACCGAAGTCGAGGGGATGGTATACCAAGTTGAATGGCTCGATTCCCACGGAATCGTAGTAGATCAAACCGCATGGAAACCGTTCACTATTATCGGAAAACAGCAAATTCATGTTGTCGATATGGCAAATCGCCCTGACGTAACCGACTATCGAATTGTAATCTCAACCCCAAATAAATAAGGAATAGAACACATGACAACACTCACAAAACTTTCACTTGCAACAACTCTTCTCCTCTCTTCATTTTTGATGAGCGGGTGTGCAACAGGAGGTGCCGGAATGGTCGGAGCTTCCTCTAACGTCAAATACGGTGATGCCAAAGCAGCAGAAACGGTCACAGCCGATTTCGGATCATCAGATTTGCAATCAACCGCAGAGGCATTAACCCAATCGCTTCTTGAGACACGCTATATCGCAAAAGCACAGCAACCGCCGAAAGTTCGTCTCCGTGCCGTCAACAATCTAACCTATGAGCATATCGATACCAAAGCGATTACCGATAAAATCCGTATCAAGCTTCTCAAATCGGGACAAGTCCGTTTTCTTGCCGATACGGCTAACCTCAATCAAGTCAATGCAGAACGTGATTTGACCACAACGGCTACGACTAAAACCAAAATGAAAGCGATGACCGATTCGGATTACATCATCACCGGAAATGTCCGCTCAATCAAAAAAGCCAATGACGATGTCAAAGATGTCTATTACAACGTTTCAATGGAACTTGTCGATCCGCAAAGCGGTGAAATTCTATGGGCAGATGAAAAAGAGATCCGAAAAGTTACCTCTAAATCTTCTGTCGGGTGGTAAACATGCAATTTTTAAAACACACTCTTGCCGCACTGTGTGCAACATCGATTGTTCTCAGTGCCGCTATATTGCCCGAGGGTGGAAGTGTTGAGGTAAAACCTCTTACCTATAACTATGTTGTTGTTCAGGATTTTGAAAACAGCGTTGCCGAAATTTCCCATAACAAAGACGGATCGATCAAAGAAGATGAAAATGCCTCGTTTAGTGCCCATGAAGCCGGTGGAGGGTTTTTCGCCTATAACGCTTCTGCTGCCAGCAGCGTCAGCGGAAAACGGAACAACGAATACAAAGATTACAAAGAGCACCACAAAGCAACCGCAAGCCGATACAACGATACCGTGATGGTTGAAAAAGTGATGTACTCCGATAAAATGACAAGCGTGATCGAAACCGCTTTTCAAGATGCCGGTGTCTCCATGTCAAAATCGGGAGAATACGTTCTCAACGGTTCGATCAAAGCGATGCGCTGCAGTAAACCTCGTCTAGTTCCAGATGGAAGCAAGGAGCGCTATTCCATCAGCGCAACGACATCTATCCATATCCAAATTTCAAACAAACAAAGCGGCAAAGTGGTATTCACCAAAACGTTTACCGGAACTGCGCAACAAACATTCAATATGAACGATCCGGTACCGGTTGACGAGACGGTTGATATGTCGGTCGATGATTTAACCGCATCCATGATAGAGACACTTACCGGTAAAAAACGCTCTACCCAAGTGGATTACCAAGATTCACCAGGCAAACGTCTTGTTGACTGATTTAAAGAGGACATGATGAAATACTATCCTCTCGTTTTTGCAGTGCTTATCGGCTCTTCTCATGCAGATATGCTCAATACCGGAAGCAATGATTATTATATGACACCCCCTTCATCGGGGTACTCATCGGCTCCTGCGACGGAGTCAACCACGCCTTATGAGCAATGTTGGTACGAACAAGTTCCGATCAGCGGGGCAGCGCAATCAGATGATACCCCTAATGTCGGGGGTGCTGTTGTCGGAGGTATCGTGGGAGGTATCGTAGGACATCAATTTGGCAGTGGGAGCGGCAATACGGCGGCCACGATTGCCGGAGCCGCTATTGGAACCGCTATCGGTGTCAATGCGGGCAAGACACCTGCCACACCGCAATATCAGCTTATCCGTAAATGTAATACGGTCCGCTGATTTTCCTTCTTATATCCCCTCTGCGGGATTGATCGTCTCTACTACATCCAATCCAAATCCGCTTAATCCGGCAAAATCAGAAACTTTACTCTCCGCAATCAGACGCATATGCTTAACCCCTAATGATTTTAGGATTTGCGCACCGATTCCGTACTCTTTCATATTGGCTTGCTGATGTTGCGGCTTATTGATGAAAAGCATCACACCGCTATTATGTTTGAGATAATTGATAGAATCGACCAAATGGGCATATTTGCTTTGGTTCAACAAAAGATCAATATCCGAAACGACGTTATGGACTTTGACATTTGCCGTCTCTCCCGCTTTGTAAAAAACGATAGCCGTATGACGGTTCTCTTGGTGATCGGCAAACTCATATTTTTTGACATGAACGCCAAAAAATTCGATCTCCTCTTCAGAAATCGCTTTTACGAGGATTTCATTCGCAAGACGAAATTCAACGATATCGGAGATATAAACCGTTTTGAGATTATGTTTCTCGGCAAAAATATCCAAATCATCACGACGCGCCATACTCCCGTCTTCTTTCATAATCTCACAGATAACTGCCGATTCTGCCAACCCTGCCAATCGGCACAAGTCGACCGATCCTTCGGTATGACCGATGCGAACCAATGTTCCCCCCTCTTTCGCAATCAACGGGAAAATATGCCCCGGAGCAACCAGTTCTGAAGGTTGAGAGATCGGATTAGCCAAGATTTTGATCGTCATATCCCGTTCGTAGGCAGATATCCCCGTTGTTGCGGCAGTTGCATCGACAGAGATCGTAAATGCCGTTTCATGCATCGAGGTATTCGATTTCACCATCGGTTCGAGATTTAACCGTTTGGCAATTGTAGGGTTAATGGCTACACATATTAGCCCTTTGGCGTGCGTTGCCATAAAATTGACATGCTCTGGGGTAGAGAAAACAGACGCATATACCAAATCCCCTTCGTTTTCTCGATCTTCATCATCCGCCATTATGACCATACGGCCTTTTTTGAATTCTTCTATCGCTTCTAAAACTCTTTGAATCGCATTCATCTATTCTTCGCTTCTTTATACAGAAAATATTTGTGATTATTATAGTCCAAAAGGATTAAATTTCTCCCTTTAATTATTTCAATCCCTTTTTGAAGTCTACTCTCATCGAAACACTTGACAAATTCAATCAAAATATATATAATTTCGACCTCATAACGAGATTGTTGGGGTATCGCCAAGCGGTAAGGCAACTGGTTTTGGTCCAGTCACTCGGGGGTTCGAATCCCTCTACCCCATCCACCACTGTCACACTTTTATACCGCGGAATAGAGCAGCTCGGTAGCTCGTCGGGCTCATAACCCGAAGGTCGTA
>NZ_JAEMQA010000129.1 GCF_022759005.1 Sulfuricurvum sp.
TAGATCCCATCGACATCGGTATAAATTTCACATAAATCCGCTTCCAACGCCCCAGCAATCGCCACAGCAGAGAGATCTGACCCTCCACGACCCAAAGTAGTTACGTGACCTTGTTCGTTCACCCCTTGAAATCCTGCGATCACAACAACATTGCCTTGGGCTAACTCTGCACGCATAAATTGGGGATCGATACTTTCGATACGGGCTTTGGTATGGACACTGTCAGTTACAATCCCCGCACGTCGACCACTCATCGACGAAGCTGAATGTCCCATCGCATTAAGGGCAATCGACAACAAGGCTGCCGTAACCCGTTCCCCTGAGCTTAGAAGCATATCCACTTCACTGCGCTTAGGCATTTGGGTATAGTGTTGGGCAAAATCTAACAGTTTATTGGTTTCCCCACTCATCGCTGAGACAACTACGACTACTTGATGCCCTGCTTTGAGCGTTTGAGAAACACGATTGGCAACATTTTGGATTCGCTCCAAATCTCCAACACTCGTTCCCCCAAATTTTTGGACAATTAGCATTATAAATATCCTTCCGTTTTAAAATACTCAATCACTGCCTCATAGACAGGTTTTTTAAAATGGGCAATCTCCCCTAACAACGTATCGATACCCACAAAACGGTGTGCCACAAACTCGGGATGTTTGGTATCAAGATTAACCACAGCACTTTTTTTCAGTCGAACCAAATAATAGCGTTGCTTTTGCCCAGAAAAGGGTGCCATTTTGTCCGAAACACTCACCGGAAAATCATATGAAATCCATTGAGGATATTGAGCAATAATTTCCACCTTTTTGGTTCCTATCTCCTCTTTTAACTCACGAAAAAGGGCTTCTTCAGGGGTCTCCCCTGCATCAATTCCCCCTTGAGGAAATTGCCAGACCCCTTTCATGTCATTACGTTCAGCGATAAAGATCTCTTTTTGATCGGGATAGTTGCTAGAGACGATAATCGCAGCAACATTGGGACGATATATTTTTTCTTGGCTCATAAGTGGTAATCTTTATGGTTAATTTTGGGGCGTATTGTAAACGATTCGCGATTAAAATCCGATAATTTTTAGGTACCGTTCCAAAATAATTTTAGCCGAAAGGGAATCAATTCGACCATCCCGTTTGTAGGTAATTTCCCCTTTCATAAGCTCTTGTGCCTCTTGGGAACTGTACGATTCATCTTGATAAACAATTTCTCCGTAAAAATCGACCAAATTCATAAAATGTGCCACTCTCCGACGCATTTCATCTTCGGTGGTACTTCCCATAGGAATTCCAATGACCACAGTGAGGGCTTGATACTCATCCAGTACTTTTTTCACTTCAATAGCGGCTTGATGACGATTTTTACGCTCAATGGCACCCAAAGGGGTGACGATGCCCTGACCATAGCTTAACGCTAATCCAATCCGTTTAAGTCCCAAATCAATGGCGATCGTGGCACCCATCATTTCCCCAAACAAAATTGCCCAAACATCTTATCAAACATCTCATCGAGTTGATAGGGGCGAGTAATGGCACCAATAGCGCGGATCGCTTGGTTAATGTGAAACGAAAACAGTTCTAATTCACCACTTTGAAGCGGTTGGTATGCCTCATCAATGGCGCAGAGTGCCTCTGAGGCTGCGCCAATTTGCCGTTGAGAGATGAGCATCATCTCCTCAGAATCGTTATCATGATCCATACTACGCCCCAGTACCTCAATTAACGGATTGACATCTCCTTTGCAACTTAGAAAAATAGGGGAATAACGCGCCACTTTTTCTACAGGAAAGTGTAGAGGCAAGTCCCCTTTATTAAGAACACATACAAAAGGTTTAGTGGGAGAATATTCCTCAATCAAGGCAATAATCGCCTCATCCTCGCACTCCATGGTGTGACTAGAGTCAAACACAGCAATCACCCTATCTGCGTGTTCAATAGCTGCAATGGAGCGTTCAATTCCAATACGTTCAATCTCATCATTTGCGTGTCGAATCCCTGCAGTATCGACCAAACGAATCAGATGGGTACCAATACGCACCGACTCTTCAATGGTGTCTCGCGTTGTCCCTGCAATATCACTCACAATCGCACGTTCATAGTCCAATAACGCATTAAGCAATGAACTTTTCCCCACATTAGGCTTACCAATAATTGCCACACGGTACCCCTGCATCAACCCACTACGACGGTGACTGGAAGCAATGGTTTTGGACAATTCCTCTTGAATGGCGTGCAATTTATAGATAATTTGCTCCACCACATCAGGAGGCAAATCCTCTTCGGCATAATCAATGACCACTTCAGAATACGCCAAAATTTCGATCAACGCATCCCGAATTTTTTCGACATACCCACGCAATTCACCCCGCATTTGACGGGCCAAAATACGAGCAGCATCATCGCTTTTCACTTCGATTAATGACGCAATCGCCTCGGCTTGCGTAAGATCCAACCGACCATTTAAAAAAGCCCGTTTGCTAAATTCTCCCGGTTGTGCCAAAACAGCTCCATAAGAAAGACACGATTGCATCACCTGTTGTGCCACTATCATCCCACCATGACACTGAAATTCCACCACATCTTCCCCTGTAAAACTTTTAGGATTTTGGAAGTAGAGTACAATCGCTTCATCAATCAAGGCAATCGATCCATCATACAAGGGGGTTAACGTAACGTAACGGGGGGTGAGTTTCTCTCTTCGAGAAAGCTTTAAGGCTATGGAGTACGCCTCACAACCGCTGAGGCGAACGATACTAATGGAGCCGATACCATGCGCAGTGGCAATGGCGACAATCGTGTGATCCATTAATATTCGTGGTAGCTGTTAATGATAATAAACTTGCCACCCTCGCGGTTGGAGCGGATAGCCACGTAGCGATTGGGATAACGGTTGCGCAGTTGGGTCAAAGCAATTTGCACCAAAACGCCATCAAGCACTTTGGTTTGAGCGCGTCCATCACGATCAACGGTTTCACACACCCCAATAAGGTACCGCTCAATGGACTCTTCTTGATTTTTCAAAAATTCGGCAATTTCCAGACGTAATTGCAATCCATACGTCGCATTAATCCAGTTAAATAACATATAAGAGAGAGCCTTATAGCGATACCCCTCTTTACCAATCATCAACGCAGAATCGGCACCACTGATCTCGACCAACAAGGTATGTTCATCATACGCAAAAACTTTGATTTCATTGAGATTAAAACACGTCGAGGCAAAAAGGTGGGTAATTTTGGCTTTGACATCCACAGCACACTCATCAATGGGCATCTCATCGTACGCCAAATCCATGGTGTTATTATCGTAAAAGTCATCCTCTTCATCTTCCTCAGGTACCATAAACAACGCTTCATCACGAGTATCTAACGCAGCATCATCCAAAAGGATTTCTGTTTTAGGGTGTTCTACGGTAGTAGTGTTGGATGTAGGCGGAACCAAAGCTTCTACTAAAACAGGCGTGGGAAGGGGTTGAGGTACGACCACTTTGGGTTCGATTATCTCTTTAATAACCACCTCTTTAATAACGACTGGCTCAGGAGTAACAGGAGGAGCAATAGGAGCAATAGGAGCAATAGGAGCAATAGGAGTGGCTACAATAATAGCAGGTTTTTTAAACATCCCCAAAATCCCTTTAGAGGGGAATTGAATAATTTCAACTTGAAGTTGCGTGACCGAACATGCAAACTCTTTGGCCGCTTGAGCATAGGCTTGCTCTAGGGTATCTGCTTCAATTTTTTTCATGATGTTTCTCCGCAATATGCACTTCATGACGATGTGCTTTGGCTGCTGCAAATTGTTTATTCACAAGGTATTGTTGTGCGATGGAAAAAATATTGTTAACAAACCAGTACAACACCAACCCTGCTGGGAAGGTGAAGAAAAAGAACGTAAAGATCAACGGTAAAAATTTAAACACTTTCTCTTGTAACGGATCGGTAAAATTACTGGGGGTAATTTTTTGTTGATAAAACATGGTCGCACCCATCAAAATAGGGAGAATATAATAAGGATCCATACGCGACAAATCATGCACCCAAAGGATCCATTCAGCCCCTTGAAGCTCTACGGCATTAAGCAATACACGATAGATGGCAAAAAAGATAGGGATTTGAAGTAACAACGGTAAGCATCCCCCCAAAGGATTGGCTCCATGCTTTTTATACATCTCCATCACCGCAGCATTCATACGTTGCGGATCCCCTTTGTATTTTTCTTGCACTTCTTTAATACGAGGGGCAATCTCTTTGATTTTTTGCATAGAGACCATACCCTTTTGGGTCAAAGGGTACAAGAAAACACGAATGAGTGCCGTTAGGGCGATAATAGACCATCCCCAATTGCCAAAAATACTATGCAACCACATTAGTGCTTTAAAAATAGGTGCCGCCACAAAAGTAAAAAAGCCAAATTCGATCGCGTTGGTTAAAACAGGATCAATCGCATGAAGTGTTTTATACTCTTTAGGTCCAATGTACCCTTTAAACGCAAAATTTTTTGTCCCTTCCAAATAACTCACAGGATTATCATGAATATCCCGCTCTACGACTACTTGGGTCGCTTTATCAAATCCGTAAAAAATGGTCGCATAATATTGATCAAATGCTGATAGCAAATGGACATCTGTGAAGAGTTCACGCCCCTCAACATCCCCATCTTTAAAAATAGTCGTTAAGCCATCGCCTGCATAGACCATATCCCCAATCACGGTCATCATCTTATCATTAATCTTAGGATGTTGTCCGAGATAGAGAAAATACTTTTCGTCATTAGAAAGATGGATCGCTGCTTCATAATGACCATCAGCGAAGAAAACAATATTTTTTGTGACCGTACACGTAGGGAGGACTTGCGTTAGGATCACCTCGGCTTTCCCCTTTTCTCCTAAAGCAATCGCGCTTACATTGCTCACAAATGGTGTTTTTTGCGCCACGGCATCCAATGACGCATCAGCAAAACGAATTTGTAAGGGTTTGGCTCCCTCAGTGGGGATCAATTCGGCTAATTTTCCATCTTTATTATCATGTTTGGCATTGTTCAATACCACCGATCCAATACGCCCAAGGGTATCCACTTTGAGCGTAAACTCTTTTGTTTTAATCGTGACCAAACTATCACTATTTGTTGCTTTAATAGTAGAAACGGCACTGGTATTATTGGCTTCTACACTAGGATTTACACCCATTGACTCAGCGACATTTTGGGAAGAGGCGACAGAATGAACCGATTTATTGGTATCTGTACCAGCAGGTACTTGGGGAGGAAAGAGCGTTGTATAGCCAATAAAAAACGCAAACGAAAGCGCAACGGCAAACAACAAACGTTGATTGGGAGATAATTTTTCTAACACTTGAACCCTTTATAGTTAAAATTTTTAATCAGAAAATACTTCTGTTTGTAAGGAACATACCAATATTTTACCGTAATTAATGATAGATTAGAGGGGTTTATCCTTGGTTTTGCAATAATTGGGTAATCAATACCACCACGAAAGAGTTGATTGCAGCGAAGAATGCGTAAAAAAGTGGCAAAAAACGCTTTTGGGAGAGAATTTTTTTCAAATTGCCAAAGGGCATACTCAGAACAAGAGGGGTAGTGACGGCACGAACCGCGCGTCACCAAAGAAAAAGAGTGTCGATAAAGCCAAAGGAGATTAAGAAAAAATTTTCTTATCATAGATCACTCATCACGATGGCATTTACTCGCTTTAAAACGTATTTAAAATCTCGTCGAATATCGGTAAAATCGTGCGTATGAAGGGGAGCTTTTGCAACCCATACATAGCACCCCTCACAAAGCTGATCTGAATACTCGCACATCAAAGCCCGAAGCCGTCGTTTACAATGGTTTCGGATCACGGCATTACCTACTTTTTTACTGGCAGTATATCCGACTTTTTTTTCTCCCTCAATGGGGAGGTAAAATAGCGCGATAGAAGTACTATGCGCACTCTTCCCACGCTTATAAACTCGCTGAAACTCTCCATTGAGCTTCAACATTGAATGACTGTTTAGACAGCCAATCGTTTTCTACCTTTGGCACGACGAGCATTCAAAACGCGACGACCATTTTTCGTTGCCATACGTGCACGAAAGCCATGCGTACGTTTACGTGGCGTATTGTGCGGTTGGTATGTTCTTTTCATAGACATTCCCTTTGTGTGTTTTTAGCTCGGAATCGTAGCCAAATTTTACTTAAACCGCTATTAGAGTTTATCCTAGCGTACGGCTAACCTTACTTGTTTTCTCTCGACAAACGACAACTTTATTACGTCCACTCTCTTTGGCTTGATACAATGCCTTATCGGCGTGATTGAGCAATTTTGAGGAACGGTTAATATGATGGCTTAATTGCACCACCCCAAAACTGGCACTGACCCTAATCCCCTCAGGATGAAGGTTTTCAATAATGCTTCGGATTTTTTCTGCTTTGATACAGGCATCATGTACGCCACAGTTCTCCAACACTACTACAAATTCCTCTCCCCCGAAGCGAGCAGCAATATCGTCTGCTCGCACCTGTTCTAAGAGTACTTTCGCCACAGAAGTTAGGACAATATCCCCTACTAAATGCCCATAGGTGTCATTAACTTGTTTAAAATGGTCAATGTCAATAATCATTAAGGACAAAGGAGTTTCACTGCAAATCGCTTGAGAAATTTTTCCTTTGAGGGCATCGGAAAGATAATGACGGTTATACAATCCTGTCAACGCATCACGCGTTGCCATCGCACGTAAAAGATCATATTGTCGTTTGAGGGTGACATGGGTTTTGATGCGTGCTTTGACGATCACAGGGCGAATGGGTTTGGTAATGTAATCAACCGCCCCTAACGAAAGTCCATGTTCTTCATCGGCACTGGAATCTTTGCCTGTCAAAAAAATAATGGGAATATCGGCAGTTTTAGGGTCATCTTTGAGTTTTTTGCATAAATCATATCCCCCAATATCGGGCATACTCACATCCAATAAAATCAAATCCAAATTGGGCTCTTGGGCAATGCATGCCAAAGCTTCCACTCCACCTGACGCGGTTTTAATGTGATACTCATCTTTGAGAATATGTTGCAATGCACGCACATTCACACTTGCATCATCCACAATCAGCACTACTGCTTTTTCATCTGTTGCTTGCCACTTCAAATAATCACCTTTTTGCACACATTTTTGAATTATAGCAAGAATAGCCTCACAACGATTACGGTTTTAACAAATCTCTTAACGTAGGTTGTACCGATTCCCCTTTTGGTAACGTATCCATCAAGATAGAGGCTTTAAGTTTCATGTGACAATCCCGACATCCTCGGATCACACGGTGTTCTTTGACCTTAGCTCCCTCAATTTTGGCAATGGGGTGACAGGCAAAACAATCACTCCCACAATCTCCCATTTTAGCGGGATCGGCACTGTGACATCGGATACACGTGAGCATCGGTTTATGTCGTTTATCGTGGTTAATGTTTTTAAGCAATGCAGGATGGCAGGTCATGCAATCGCCCGTACACCCTAATGCCCACGTACCCATAAAAATCATTAGTAGTAAAAGTCTTTTTTTCATGGTGCTATTACGCCACAGAGACCGTTATTTCATCCTCAATCACATCAAAAATCACCGATGATCCCTCAATCACTTCACCGCCCAAAATCAAATCGGCCAAACGATCTTCCACAATCTCATACAACGCCCGTTTTAACGGTCTCGCCCCATACACAGGGTCAAAACCAGCACTGGCAATATACCGTTTTGCACTCTCAGTGAGAGTAAGGCTAATATCCCGTTCTTCGACTTTTGCCGCAATGTCTCTAAAGAAGAGATCGATGATGCTAAGGATCTGCGCTTCACCCAAGGGATTAAAGACCACCACATCATCCAAACGGTTCAAAAATTCGGGTTTAAAATGTTGTCTAAGTTCCCCAAGCACCATCGCTTCGAGTTTCGGATCGCCGTGATGTGCCATAATCTTATCGCTGGCGATATTGGAAGTCAAAATAATAATCGTATTGGTAAAATCAACGACCACCCCTTTATTATCAGTCAGTCGCCCATCATCGAGTACCTGAAGTAACACGTTAAAGACATCAGGATGCGCTTTTTCAACCTCATCGAACAAAATAACACTGTAAGGCTTACGGCGTACCGCTTCGGTGAGTTGCCCCCCCTCATCAAACCCCACATATCCCGGAGGCGCACCGACGAGACGTGATACGGCGTGTTTTTCCATGTACTCCGACATATCAATGCGGATCATCGACTCAGCACTGTCAAACAAAAATTTCGCCAAGGTTTTCGCCGTTTGGGTTTTCCCCACCCCCGTAGGCCCTAAAAAGAGGAATGACCCAATAGGACGGCTTTTATCGGAAAGCCCAGCTTTGTTCCGTTTGATCGCACGGGCTACGGCGTGGGTCGCTTTTTCTTGCCCAACCACGTCATGATTGAGTTCTTCTTCGATATGGAGAATTTTCTCTTTTTCGCTTTGAAGCATTTTGTTCACGGGAATTTTCGTCCAACGACTTACGATCCCTGCGATAGAAGCTTCATCGACACTGTTTTTCAGCAATGTTCCGACTGCAACCATCCCTTTCCACGTCTCTTGAAGCGTTTTTTCTTCCTCGAAAAGTTTGGGGATTTGTCCATATTCGATTTCAGCCGCTTTATTAAAATCGGCAATTTGTTTGGCCATCTCCGCTTCACGACGTTTAGCTTCAATCTCGTATTTAATCTTCGCAATTTTAGTAAAGACCTCTTTTTCATGGGCAAATTGCCCCTCTAATCCTCGACGAGCTTCCATCGCATCGGCTAATTCTCGCTCAATTTCTTCGAGGCGTTTGGTATTAGCCGAAGAGGTTTCCATCTTCAACGCCTCTTTTTCCACTTGTAAATGGGTTAAGGTACGCTTCACACTTGCCAACGCATTGGGTTCGGATTCGATTTGCATCCGCAATTCGGCGGCCGCTTCATCGATGAGATCAATCGCTTTATCGGGTAAAAAACGATCCCCGATATAACGATCGGAGAGTTTTGCCGCTGCAATTAGGGCTGAATCCGCGATGGTGATACTGTGGTGCGCTTCCAAACGCTCTTTAAGCCCCCGCAAAATTTGTAACGTTTGATTGACACTGGGTTCGTCGACGTGAACGGGTTGAAAACGGCGTTGCAATGCCGCATCTTTTTCAAAATATTTGCGGTACTCTTTGAGCGTTGTTGCTCCAATAGTATGCAATTCTCCCCGAGCAAGAGCCGGTTTGAGGATGTTTGCCGCATCCATCGACCCCTCCGATGCCCCAGCTCCTACGATGGTGTGAATCTCATCGATAAAGAGGATAGTATTGGTGGATTGCTTCACTTCATTGATCACCGCTTTGAGGCGATCTTCAAACTCCCCTCGGTATTTTGCCCCCGCAATTAAGGCACTCATGTCCAGCGCAATCACTTTTTTGTTTTGAAGACTTAGCGGTACCTCTTTAGCGATAATTCGTTGCGCTAGCCCTTCGACCAGTGCCGTTTTTCCCACCCCTGGTTCGCCCAATAAAATTGGATTATTTTTCGTTTTACGGATCAAAATTTGCATCATCCGACCAATCTCTTCATCCCGCCCAATCACTGGAGAGAGTTTCCCCTCGACCGCCATTTTCGTTAAATCAATCCCATATTTGCTCAACGATTCCAGCGTCTCATCCGCCGTTTGCGATTCGATTTTTTGTCCTGCGCGTGAAGCTTCAAAGGTTTTAGCGAGTTCGCGCAAATCAACGTATTTTCCCAAAATCGATTTAAACGGATCGTTTGGCAAATTGGCAATAAGGTAGGTGTCAATCGCCAAAAAGCCATCGCCATTTTTCGCCATCTCCCCTTGCGCTACTTCGAGTGAATGGGCAAAATTGCGCGAAAGACGGATATTCTCTTTAGTGAGATGCGAAGCACTCGGGAGTTTGGATGCCGCACTTTTGACATCAAGTTCAATCGCTGTTTTATCAATGCTCATTTTGTTGAGCATTTGATTGAGCGGGGAATTACTATTGGCAAGCAATGCCCATAAGAAATGGAGTGGTTCAACTTCACTGTTTTTATTGTGTAATGCCAAAGAGACTGACGATTCAATCATCTCGCTCATTTGGTGGGTAAGTTTTTCAAAAATATTTTGCATCGCAAATCTCCTTAAGTGAGTTGGAGAAATTATAATACTTTGAGTCACTTGTTGTCAAGTTTTCTAAATCAAATGGGCAAAAGGATACATCATTATAATGCCCTCAAATTTTCATACAAATCTCCATGAACGGCAAAGGTAGGAGTATCGATAATATAGCCATCGAGAGATTTTTCAGAACTCTAAAACACGGCAATATCTACATAAGCGACTACAAGTCTATATCTGAACTAAAAGAGGGGGTAAAAAACTATATCTACAAATATAACTTTGAAAGATTTCATTCATCTATTGGATACAAACAACCGATGAATTATTATCTCAAAACAGTTCAAAAAGCGGCATGAGGTTAGAGGTGCTAATGGGAAATAAAATTAGTGAAAAGTTTGTCTTGACAAATGGGGACAGTTTAGTCAGATTTTAAAAAGGATGGATTAGAGTAGATGAAATTTCTAAAAATCATAGCATTATTTATGATACTTGCACTTTCTGTGAATGCGGAAGATATTGGGGGCGTGCCGAGTGCATCAATAGTCCAAGCGATCAAATCGAATCCGAATATTTTGAATTCGCCTCAAGCACAACAGGTGATGGCGCAAAAAGGGGTTACTGCAAGTGAAGTGCTCCAAAAGGTGGATCAAGCGTCTAAGCCTTCTACTGCACCAACGGCTACTACGGAAGAGCCTGTTAACAAAGTAGACGCTGACAAAAAGGGTGATGAAAAGAAAAAAGAAGAGCCTATTTTTATTGGTACTGATGTAAAAGAATTATATCGTTCTCCCCTTAGCGTAGAAAATACCAATGAGTATGCCAAGCGTCTTATTTCGCGCCAGATCAGAGGACAAGCATCAGCACTTCAACGCTATGGATTTGAATTCTTTTCCAATAAAAATGGGATGGATCTCTCATCACTTCCTGTCCCTGAGAACTACCGATTGGTTCCAAAAGATGTTTTGTCGATCATATTGTATGGACCAAAAAGTGACAATATGTCCCTTGCGGTGGATAAAGAGGGAAATATTATCATCCCTTCTTTCGGTCCATTGCATATTGCAGGACTCAGTTTTGCAGATGCCAAAAAAACAATTAGTGATGCATTGATGTCAGCATTCCCCAATGTTGGTGTGACGGTTAATATTACCCAATTTTCGACGATTCAAGTAACATTGGCAGGAGAAGTAGCTACTCCGGGTATCTATAATGTCAGCTCATTTTCGACGGTAAAAGAGGCGCTTATTTCGGCGGGTGGATTATCTAAAAATGGTTCGATGCGTTCTGTCCTCATCAAGAGAGGTGGACGAGTTTATAAAGATATTGATTTGTATACCATTATCCGAGGTAGTGGTCGAAGTGATCCTTTGCTACAAGCGGGTGATATCATTGTCGTCCCTGTGATGGGAAAAAGTGTTGTCATTGACGGAGATGTCAAACGCCCTGCGATTTATGAGGCTAAAAATAGTACGACGATCGGAGAGTTAATAGCCCTCGCTGGCGGATTAAGTGCTAATGCAAGCAAAAATGATATCCGAATTACGAGATACGAAGCGCATCAAAGGATAAGCGCCTTAAATGTTTCTCTAGCAGAAGCTAAGAAAATGGTCGCAATGGATCAAGATAGTGTTTATGTGCATGGTCTTGATATGAGTAATCTACGTGGAATTACCCTTTATGGGAATATTGTCAAACCTGGATTCTGGCCATTGCCAAAAGAGGGGATGGGAGTACGAGACTTTTTCAAACAAGAAATTGCTCAAAATACATTACGAGGTGTTTTTCTCGAAGATACCTATTTTGATTATGCGATCATTAAACGGATTAAGCCCGATCTAAAAGAAGAAATTATCGGTTTTTCACTGGCAAAAGTGCTTAATGGAGAAGAAAAAGTTTCCCTTTACAGTCGTGATCAACTCTTTATTTTAAATCGTTCTACGGTTACTCCACCCTCAATTGTGAAAATTTCTGGAGAATGTATCGCACGCCCAGGTGAATACCGCTTTTTTGATAAGATGACCTTTGAATCGTTGATGAACACCGTTGGGACAACATGTCCAATTGATCGAAAAAAAGTCACAATCGTCTCTTCAGATCCAGTAGCAATGACGCTAAAGGTTCGTGTCGTTGATACGATAAAAGAAAAAGTCGTGCCACTTAAAGAATTTGATGATATTCGAACGATTGGATTCTTTACGACAAATCCCATCAAACAAGCGACTATTAGTGGTGAAGTGTATAAGCCTGGGACCTATCCTATCTCAGAGGCAACAACCCTCAAAGATATAATTTTAGCGGCAGGGGGGATGACAGATAAAGCAAGTACGGATAAAATTGAAATTATCAGATATAAAGTTGTTGATAATATCCGTACTCGAATAGTTCAAAATCTTACTGTAGCACAAGCAATGTCAGATTTTTCTCCTCTTCTTAGCAATTATGACGAAGTGACCGTTTTTAAAATTCCTAAATGGAATGAGCGTAAAGTGGTCAAAATCATGGGTAAAGTTAAGTATCCCGGTGAATACGCTATCGAAGATGGGGAGCATCTCTCTAATCTTATCCAACGTGCGGGTGGATTTACTGAGGGTGCCTATACCAAAGCGGCCGTATTTACACGTGAAGAGCTCAAACAACGTCAACAAGAGGGGGCGAAGAGAGAGATTAAAAGCTTGGAAGATCGAATATTATTTGCTGCTTCTCAGCCGACTCAAGCGGGGCAAAATCCAGCCGATAAAATGCAGGCTGTTAATATGATCGCGATGCTTAAAGAAGAAATTGAGAAAACTGTATTTGTTGGTCGTTTGTCGATTCATCTCGACACCGATCTTCAAAAGTTTCAAGGGAACAATTCGGATGTAGTGCTCAAAAATGGAGATGCCCTTTATATCCCAGAAAAAGATGAGAGCGTTTTCGTTCAAGGAGAAGTTCTTAATCCTAATGCCACGATTTACAATGCATCTTACTCGATCGATGACTATATTGAAAAATCAGGGGGAATCAAAGAGAGTGCGGATACCAGCAATATTTTTGTTGTTCATAGTGATGGGGATGCAGAGCCTCGTAGTCGTGGCTTCTTTAGTGCTAACGCCTCTGTAGGACCGGGAGATACTGTGATTGTCCCTATTAAAATTAATACCTTTGGCGGTATCCAGTTTGCGAAAGACATTACGGCTATTATCTATCAAATGGCAGTATCCGTTGCAGCACTCCATACAATCGGATCTTTTTAATGGAACAAATGCCACATAATACGCAAGCCGTGATCAAAGAAGATGAGATTGATTTACGTGAACTGGCACGGACGATTGGGAAGCACAAAAAAAAGTTGATAGCCTTTACTCTTGTCGTGACGTTGTTAAGTGCTTTATGGACTCTAACAAAGCCCAATATTTATCACTCTCAGGCGGTGTTAGTACCACAAGGGGGTTCAGCCTCTTCCTCGATGGGTGATCTTGGGGCATTAGCGGGTTTAGCAGGAGTTGATGTCGGTAAAGGCAGTATGACACCTGATGGTGCTTATCAACTCTATCTTAATGACTACAGTTGGATGCGAACATTTTTGATGCAAACAAAGCTTTTTGAGCGTCTTAATGCAGCAGATAAGGATAAAAATTACCGTTTTGCATTGGGGAACGATGCTTTATATCATTTATTTAAACGCTCTCCTAAAAAAACACTCAATGAAATGACACCCAAAGAAAAGGATGATTTATTCTTTAAAACATATCAAAGAATAAAGCCTCAATTCATTATTAGCGCTGATAAAAAAACCTCAGTGATTACGCTGGGCTACAGTGATCCTGATCCTGTATTGGCAAAAGAGATAGTGATGCTCTTTTTGACCAAAGCATCGAATTCTCTTCGTGCTAATGAACTTTCGGATATGGAAAAAAAGATCACGTATTATGATCAAGAGCTGCAAAAAACCAGCGATCTTGCCCTCAAAACACAGCTCTCTGGGTTGATGTCGACACTGATTCAGAAAAAAGTTTTAGCCCAAGCGAGTGATTATTATAATGTGAAAATAATGACAGCTCCAAGTGTTGCATATGAGAAAGATAAAGAAGGTCCTAAGCGAGGATTGATTGTTGTTGTATCGTTTGTGACATCTCTCATTCTTGGGATTTTCGGTATCTTTTTACTCGAATTTATCCGCAAGGATAAAGAGGAAGTACTAGCGTAGCTTTTGGCTATAAGTGTACAATCCCGAACATTTTTAAAAACAAAAGGTAACAAACTTGAGTAATGAAGAACTAGAACTAATGATGTTGCGACGGGCGGAGGGTATTACCTCTCAACGCTTCCTTTCTAATGAGATCGGCTACAGTGTGGGCAAGGTCAACTATGTTCTTAAAGCTCTCATAGACAAAGGTCTTCTTAAAGGTGAACGCTTTTTAAGCTCCGAGAAAAAACAAGTTACCGTTACCTCCTAACAGATGCAGGGATAAAAGAAAAAATAGCTCTTACACTCAAGTTTGTAGAGTCTAAAAAAAGAGAATACGAAGTGCTACAGGCTGAGTTGGAAATGTATCTCCAATTCAACTCATAAGTGCA
>NZ_JAEMQA010000098.1 GCF_022759005.1 Sulfuricurvum sp.
AAAATTATGATTATTATAAATTTATCATTTAAAAAAGCGAGACGCTTTTCATTTTTTTCCTTTATAACGTGGTAAAGAACATTGTATCAATCGAGGGTCATGTTGGTGATCAATAAGCAATCGCTGAACCCGTTCTTGCCATAACGTACCAAACAACTTAACTTCCGATGCATCGGCACGATGCGAAAGGACAAGGGGCATCAAACGTCCCATTTCAGGAGAGGGGGGAACACACGAAGGATCATAGTTAACGATCACATAGGCACCAGTATCGGTACGTTCTAATTGCAGTTCCCCTTCAATGTCGTGATGATAACTAAGCAATCCTCGTCGATCAAATTCTCCGCCCAATCCATGAAAGCCACTCTCATCCGTAGCTCCCGTGATCATGGATGCCACATTGGCAATGACCCCCAAGCTCCCCTCACCAAAAGCCCCTTTTATCCGTAGGATAATATTGCCACGAACAGGGAGTTCATCACCATACAGCGCCTTAACCCCGTGTTGTATCATCAAATAGGCACCTGCGACGGTAGGACAAGAGTGTCCTGTTAGCTTGACAATATCACAGTAGGTGTACACGAGGAGACCCTCTTCGCACGTACCTAACAAAGCAGATAGGGGATCTTGCATTACGATAGGGGTAACATCATTAAAAAATTCGGGTGTTTTCATCACTACGCTCCTAAAAAAGAGAGATTATAGTGGTATTGGGGAGTTTTTTGATTGACACATATCAAGGGAGATTACCCTTGATATTTTTCGAGGTATTTGGTATCGAAGTGGTTGTTGATGAAATCGGGATTTTTCATCATTTTTTTATGAAAAGGGATGGTAGTTTTAATCCCTTCCACAGTAAATTCACTTAAGGCTCGGTGCATACGAGCAATGGCATCGCTACGGTCTTTACCATGCACAATGAGTTTTCCAATCATGGAATCGTACGTAGGGGGGACAACGTAACCTGTATACGCATGACTATCAATACGGACACTTCGTCCACCAGGGACAATCCATTGGGTGATTTTTCCTGGACAGGGTAAAAATTTAATGGGGTCTTCGGCCGTGATACGACACTCAATGGAGTGACCACTTAAAACAACGCTCTCTTGACTTGGGAGAACTCCCCCTTCTGCCACACGAATCATCATCTCGATCAAATCCAAACCACTGACCATTTCAGAAACACAATGCTCCACTTGAAGACGAGTATTCATCTCCATAAAATAGAAATTTTTATCCGCATCGAGAAGATATTCAAAGGTACCAGCCCCTTCGTACTTGATATACTTGGTCGCGCGTACTGCAGAGGCGTGAAGATCAGCACGAATTTCAGGTGTCAAGGCAACGGCAGGGGATTCTTCGATGAGTTTTTGATGACGACGTTGCATTGAGCAATCCCGCTCACCAATGTGCAAAACATTTCCATGGGCATCGGCAATCACTTGCACTTCAATATGGCGAGGATTTTTGATGAATTTTTCCATATAGATGGTTCCATCTCCAAACGCGGCAATGGCTTCCGTTTCAGCAGCGAGAAAAGCATTTTCAATGCCCTCTTCTTCTTCAACGACCCGCATACCACGTCCACCACCACCTGCGGAAGCTTTGAGGATAATGGGATAACCTACCTCTTTGGCACGTACTTTGGCTTCAGCGATGTCTTTTATTGCCCCAGATGATCCAGGGACAACGGGAACGCCTGCTGCTATCATTACCTCTTTGGCTTTGGATTTATCGGACATCATCACCATAACTTCAGGGGTTGGCCCAATAAATTTGATCCCATGATGAGTACAAATTTCGACAAAGTTTTGGTTTTCGCTCAAAAATCCATAGCCAGGAAAGATGGCATCACAATGACTAATTTCTGCGGCAGAGATAATGGCGGGGATATTAAGATAACTTTGAGAACTTTGCGCCGCACCAATACAAATGGCAGCATCGGCAAGCTTGAGATACGAAGCATCTCTATCGGCAGTAGAGTATACCGCTACAGCCTCTTTACCCATCTCTTTAATCGTACGAATGGCACGAAGGGCAATCTCTCCCCGATTGGCGACCAAAATGCGTTTAAGTTCTGCCATGATTAAAGCTTCTTAACAAGGTATAAAGGCATATCATACTCAACTGCCTGACCATCTGTTTTAAGAATTTCAAGAATTTCACAGTCAAATTCCGCTTCTAGTTCATTCATGATTTTCATTGCCTCTAAAATAGCCACCACTTGACCTTTTTTAACACGATCCCCTACTTTGACAAAGGGAGGTGAATCGGGTGAAGGGGCAGAATAGAAAGTTCCTACCATAGGGGATACGATAGTATCTCCTGTTATTACAGAGGGGGCTTCAACGGCTGCAACAGGAGCGGGAGTACTAGACACAGGAGCTGCTATTGAAGCTGCCATCATCACAGGGGCAGTCACCGCACCAATGTTTTTTTCCAATTCAAGTGAAAAGCCATCTTGAATAATTTTCATTTTTGAGAGCGTACTTGCGTCAAACTCTTGCATAAGCGTTTTAATTTGTTTCATATCCATGGATGGATCGCTCCTGAAAGTAGGGTAATAGATATGTTATACTAACACAAATAAAATTAACAATGGATAATATTATGGGGCTTAAAAGTGATGGATGGATTCGACAAAAGGCACTTCAAGAGGGGATGATTACCCCTTTTTGTGAAGATCAAGTGGGGGTTGGGGTGGTCAGTTACGGTCTTAGCTCGTATGGGTATGATATTCGCGTCACCGATGAATTTAAAATTTTTACCAATCTTAATTCGACCGTTGTGGATCCCAAACATTTTGATGATATGAATGTGGTCGATTTTAAAGGGGAGGTATGTATCGTCCCCCCAAACTCGTTCGCCTTGGCACGAACGGTCGAATATTTTAAAATTCCTCGCGATGTTTTGGCGATTTGTTTAGGTAAATCGACCTACGCCCGATGCGGTATTATTGTCAATGTGACCCCTTTTGAGCCTGAATTTGAGGGGCATATCACCATCGAAATTTCCAATACTACTCCACTGCCCGCTAAAATTTACGCCAATGAGGGGATTGCTCAGGTTCTCTTTTTACAAGGGGATGAGATATGTGAAACCTCCTATAAAGACAAAAGTGGAAAATATCAAGGGCAAGAGGGGATCACACTTCCACGAATTTTAAAATAAAAATGGGTAGAATTCCCCCACTAAAATCCCCAAGGAGTCACTATGCTACATGAATACCGTGATGTTATTACCCACATGAAAGAGAACGATGCGGCTAACGCCCATTTCTTAAAAGTTTTTGATCGTCATAATGAATTGGATACCAAAATTGGCGAAGCGGAAAAAGGGACGATCCCTATGACCGATTTGGAACTAGAGACTCTTAAAAAAGAAAAATTGCATCTTAAAGATGAAGCGTATGCCCTCATTATCAAATACAAAAAAGAGCATAATCTCTAAATTCCCTTCAGCCCTTTTTGGGCTACTATAACAGTTCCCTCTTCATCCAATGACTTAGGACATACAATCCCCATACGTGGTGTTTAAATTTTCCTTGACGACCCATATTGATATAGTTTTGAAGCTCTTTGGGGTGAAAAAGTCCTGTTTGGTTATTTACCTCGTGGATGAGTTTAAGACGATCCGACGCAATAAGCCACTCCATATAGGGATTGGCAAACCCTTTTTTCTTTCTCCCTAAAATTTCAGGACTTAAATAATTTTTCCCTATCTCTTTAAGTAAAAATTTGGTTCCCCCACTGCCCAATCGAGCTTCGTGGGATAATCCAAAAACCGCTTCGGCTAAGCGATGATCCAAAAAAGGGGCGCGTGCTTCGAGGGTATGTGCCATCGACATCCGATCCAATTTGGTCAAAAAATGTTCCGCCACAAAGAGTTTAAGATCAATCATACTGTACCAATGGGAGGGGTGGGTATAGTCACTGTGGTCAAATTGGTGTCGATACGGTTGTAAAAATGCCAATGACTCATTGTCTTGTATCCTCCGACGAAAAAGACGAGATTGCTGTAAGTCGGTAAATTTTTCCCCCGATGTCCGAAACAAAAGGGTCTCTTCAAACATCCGTTTGTACCATTCCCACTCCCGATTCATCGAAAAATTTTGGTGAAAATAGCGTTTGAGCCAATTTTTATGTCCCAAAATGGAAGCGTGTTCAATATCCAAATATTCAAAATATTGTCGATACCCCAAAAACAGTTCATCTGACCCCTCGCCACTGAGTACGACTTTATACCCCTCTTGTGCAATACGCTCCATCAAAAGATACAACGGCAAGGCAGCAGGATCATTGAGCGGTTCGTCCATTTGGGTCAGCACTGTATCGAGATTTTCGTCAAAATCGTCATAAGAGAGGACCACTTGCGTGTTGGCTAATCCCAGATACTGGGCAGTTGCTTTGGCATTGGGACGTTCATCATACCCTTTAAACCCCTCATAGCCTAGGGTAAACGTGGGCAAAGGGTTCCCTTGCGCTTTGGCAATGGCACAAATCATGGCACTATCAATCCCCCCTGAGAGTAATGCTGCAGTAGAGACATGCGTGTCAAGGCGTTTGGCAATGCTTGCATGAAGCAACGTTTCAAGAGAATCTAAAGAGGTAGTGCGAGGTGCGTTGGCAATGCTGTAATAACTTTGTTTGGTAAAGTTCCCCCTCTCCCAGCACAGGTATTCTCCTGATTCGAGTTTTTCAATCTCCTCATAAAACGTATGGGGAGGAGTAGGGGCTAAAAAACTTAAATACGACCGTAACGCATTATTATTCATGGTCACTGAGGGTAAAAAAGGCTTAAGAGCTTTAATTTCGGACGCAAAAACAAAACACTTAGATGCAGAATAATAAAACATCGGTTTTTTTCCAAACCGATCGCGCACCAAATACAGCTTTTGATCATCGATAAGGGCAAAAGCGAACATCCCCTCCAAATGGTCTAAACACCCAATCCCCCACCGTTGATACGCAGCTAAAATCACCTCGGCATCACTGGAAGTTTGCCAAGGAAATTCGCTTAATTTGGTACGTAAGGCGTTATGATTGTAAATTTCCCCATTAAAACTGAGTAAAAGACGTTGATGAGTCAGAGGTTGATGGGAACGGTGATGATGATCGGTGATAGAGAGACGATGATGGGCTAAAAAAAGATGGTTTTCTTGGATAATACCGCAGTGGTCTTTGCCTCGATGGTGTAACGTTGCCAAAGCCGTACGTGCTAGAGAAGGAGAATACTCTCCCAAAATACCAAAAACTCCACACATGCAAACCTCTTTTTAAGCAACAAAGGGGAATGAAGTGGAAGAGAACCGCATTATGCTTCTTTGGTAACAACCTTGGTATCAATAACGTTGTGATACTTGTTTTCCACTTCAGAATAACGACTTTGAAGTGAGCTACCTTTAACAATCGTTTTACCATCAAAAAATCCGTTCTCTTCAATCGTAATTTTAGAGTAAAGAATTTGACCAATAACGCGACCAGTTGAGAGAATATGAATCATTTCTGCATCCACAACCCCATCGACCAATCCCCCAATCACGATGGTCTGTGCTTTCACTTCACCATAGAATTCCCCTTTTTCACCCACGGTTACCGTTTGGTTAGAAGAGACAGCGCCTTCAAAATTTCCGTTAATCACGACATCACTTTGAGCGGTAATACCTCCGACGATAACACAATCATCGGCAATGATCGTTGCATTGTAGGTGCGACTGCTCCCGCCTCCACTGCTTACTTTTGTAGGTTTTTTATCAAAGAATCCCATGGTATATTCCTTTCTTGTTTAAATATTTTGTTGTATGTTGCCATATTCCAACTAAAAAATGCTTGAGGGTTAATGGCAGCCCCTAGGTAATGTATCTCAAAATGGAGATGAGATCCTGTTATTCGACCACTTGCACCACTTAACGCAACCAGCTGACCTTTATGGACAATATCCCCTACTTCAACACGAGGATCGCTTAAGTGAGCAAACGCCGTCTCAAATCCATACTTATGTCGAATAACGACAATCTTACCATATCCCCCATCATCGCCTCGTACCACCCGCGTCACGATCCCATCGGCAACAGAATAGACGGGTGTTCCAATTGGGGCTCTAAAATCAACCCCTCGGTGTAAAATACGGGTTCCAAAAATAGGGTGAATCCGATATCCAAAGCCTGATGAAATTTCGATATGACGTATCGGATACCCGTTAGGAATATGCTTGAGGAGAAAGTTTTTGATCTCTGTCCCCATATCCACCGATTTTTCTTTAGAGGGTTTGCCGTCTTTATTACACGTCTCTGGTTGCCGTTGGGGTAAATTACTGCTCTCTTCATAGGCAATAATTCGCTCTTGAAGAAGTTCAAACTTATCATCCAATCTATCATACGCTGCAATTTTACTATTTAAATCACGCTGATAGATTTCATTTTGGGAAGCAAGACTCATCATTTTTTGGGTAAGTACGGGGATAATAATGGCACCAATAATGGCGACGGAGATAATAAAGACAACGATCCAAAAAATAAATTTTCGGACCAACTTGGACAAGCTGTATGACTTCGTCCCTTTGATATCGGAGATGGTTATGATAACCCTATTTTTAAAAAACTGACTCATCTGAATCGCTTAATTTTTGAAAAAAAATAGGAATATGTCCTGTCTGTTGTATTCATAAGGGGAATTGTATCTTAAAAAAATTAACAGATTTTAGAGTAAGTACGTTATCATGACGCACTTTTACCTAAATACTTGAAAGATAGCTCATTCGTAATGACCCTTTTTATTACCAAACTTTTTGCCATCTTAACCCATCATGACCGACGCTTTTTGGCTTTTTTAGTCGGTATCTCCGTACTCATTTCCTTAATAGAGATGATTGGGGTGGGGGCGATTCTCCCCTTTTTAACCATCGCCAGTGATTTTTCTAAAATTCATACTATCAGTTATGCTAATTATGCATACCATTTATTCCATTTTACCCAAGAGACCCATTTTGTGGTGGCATTAGGGATTGTCTTATTGCTCTTTTATCTCTTGCGTGCGTTATTAAATCTGGGCTATTTTTATTTACTGGCAAAATTTTCCAAAGGGCGTTACCATCTTTTGGCGTATCGCCTTTTTGAAAACTATTTGGGAATGGATTACCGCTCTTTTATCGCCAAAAACAGTGCCGATTTAAATAAAGCCATTATCAATGAAGCCCAAAATATGACCACTCTTTTTTCGAGTCTTTTACTCACTTTGAGTGAAATTTTTGTGGTGATATTTATCTACGCCATTATGATTTATCTCAATTGGAAAATTACCCTACTCTTAAGCATTATCCTCATTATTAATGCAGTGATGCTCACCATGACGGTCTCACGCGCTATCCAAAAAGCGGGAATTTCCCGTGAAGAACACCAAAAAAAGTTTTTTGAAATCATCCAAAGCTCATTAGGTAACTTTAAACTGATGAAACTACGTTCCAATACGCAGTCTATTCTCGAACAATTTGGTCACGCTAGCTCAGGCTATGCCCAAGCCAATATCCGTAATGAGACCCTCACCCATCTGCCTCGATTGTTTTTAGAGGCACTGGGGTTTGGGATCGTTATTTTTATCGCTATCTATATCGTTTGGAAGTACCAAACCGATATTTCCAAAACCCTTCCGATGATCTCGGTCTTTATTTTGGGGCTGTATCGATTGATGCCCTCTGCTAATCGTATTTTGCACGGCTACAATCAAATCCTTTTTTATAAAAGTTCCCTCGACATTATCCATAATGACCTGATGTATGATGTGGAAAACCTCCAAGATACCCCTATTGTTTTTGATCACTCCATCATTCTTGATCATATTTACTTTGAATACGATGTGAATAAACCCATTTTAGACACGATTACATTAACCATTCACAAAGGGGATCGTATCGCCTTTATCGGTGAGAGTGGAAGCGGAAAATCGACCCTCGTTGATATTATTATTGGTCTGTATCGTCCTAAAAAAGGGGCTATTTTGGTCGATGGCATCCCCCTTAGTGATAAAAACATCAAATCCTGGCGCAGTAAAATCGGCTACATCCCCCAAAGTATCTACCTTTTTGAAGGAACGGTGGCAGACAATGTTATTTTTGGGCAACCACTGGAAGTAGAACAGCTCAAAGAAGTACTCAGACAAGCCAATATTTTAGAATTTTTGGAATCTCAGCATGAAGGGATTGATACTTACGTGGGTGAAGGAGGGATTAAGCTAAGCGGTGGTCAACGTCAACGTATCGCCATCGCTCGCGCCCTCTATGGTCATCCTGAAATCGTAGTTTTGGATGAAGCTACCAGCGCTTTGGATGCTGAGACTGAAGCTAAAATCATGGAGGAAATTTATACACTATGTGCGGATAAAACGTTGATCGTCATCGCCCATCGCCTTAGCACGATAGAGAAGTGTAAATACCTTTACCAAATAAAAAATGGAAATGTGAACCCAGAAAAATAATTAAAAAAATTATTTAGGTAAAAAAAGAGAAGTTAAGTGAATGAAGTGGCGGGCCACTAAGGATTTGAACCTTAGGAGGTATTACCCTCGCCGGTTTTCAAGACCGGTGCAATCGACCACTCTGCCAGTGACCCGCATAAAGTAAAAGTTATCTTTTTTCTAACTGGAGGCGGCACCCGGATTCGAACCGGGGATCAGAGCTTTGCAGGCTCATGCCTTACCGCTTGGCTATGCCGCCACCATAATGGTGCCCGGAACCGGACTTGAACCGGTACAGTGTTACCACCGAGGGATTTTAAGTCCCTTGCGTCTACCGATTTCGCCATCCGGGCATCTGTAGAAAAAAAGATCTCAGATCAAACATCAAAATAAATTCAAATGTTTCAACTGAGATTATATGGAGCGGGAAACGAGGTTCGAACTCGCGACCCCGACCTTGGCAAGGTCGTGCTCTACCACTGAGCTATTCCCGCATTGTCTTTGTGGAGTGAAAGTATAGCAAAAAAAACAGACCGTGTAAAGAGGTTTTAGAGATTTTTTCCGTATAATCGCAAGACTATAAAAATATGAGCTGGATTATTCTCACCTACGCGAGAATGATGAGGTATAAAGGATAAAAAATGCGCAGTGATACCATTAAACGGGGATTTGATAAAACCCCTCACCGAAGTTTGCTCCGTGCGACGGGACTAAAAGATGAAGATTTTGACAAACCGTTTATCGGGGTGGCGAATTCTTATATTGACATTATCCCGGGACACTTTTTTCTCCAAGAGTATGGTCGCATTGTCAAAGACGCGATTCGTGAAGCAGGAGGCGTACCGTTTGAATTTAACACCATTGGTGTCGATGATGGAATCGCCATGGGGCATGATGGGATGCTGTATTCGCTTCCCAGTCGTGAACTTATTGCCGATAGTATTGAGACCGTCATGAATGCTCATAAACTTGATGGATTGATTTGTATCCCTAACTGCGACAAGATCGTTCCAGGGATGCTTATGGGGGCGTTGCGCGTCAATGTTCCGACGATTTTTGTCTCTGGCGGACCTATGAGAGCAGGACACAAAAAAGACGGTACCCCCATCGATTTGGCGACGGCGTTTGAAGCGGTCGGAAAACACGCCGATGGAAAAATGTCCGATGAAGAGCTTTATGAAATTGAGTGCGAAGCGTGTCCTTCTGGCGGATCATGTTCAGGGATGTTTACGGCCAACTCAATGAATACCCTTTGTGAAGCGATGGGGGTCGCATTACCCGGAAATGGGACGGTTTTGGCAATGACCCCTGAACGTATCGAAATGGTCAAAACGGCGGCACGTCGTATTGTGGAGATGGTCAAAGATGAAAACAGTGCACAATGGAATATGCGCAATATTTTGAACGATAAAGCGATTCATAATGCGTTTGTTATCGATATGGCAATGGGCGGTTCTTCTAATACGGTTCTTCATTTGCTCAGTATCGCAAAAGATGCAGAGGTCGATTTCGATATTACGAAGATCAATGAAATTTCTGAAAAAGTGATGCACATCGCCAAAATTTCTCCCTCGCTTTCGACCGTTCACATGGATGACATCAACCGTGCGGGAGGGGTGAATGCAGTGATGAAAGAGGTGAGCCGTCGCGGTGGCGTACTCAAACTCGATGCGATGACGATCACAGGGGAGACCTTGGGTGAACGGATCAAAGATGCGGTAATCAAAGACACCAGCATCATCCACACCAATGAAAACGCTTACTCTCCAGTGGGTGGTTTGTCGATTCTTTTCGGAAATCTCGCCGAAGAGGGTGCCGTTGTTAAAACCGCAGGGATCACCCCCAATATGCGCCAATTTAAAGGCTCTGCTGTTTGTTTTAACTCTCAAAATGAAGCGATTACAGGGATCATGAGTCATAAAGTCAAAGCAGGTGATGTGGTTGTCATCCGCTACGAAGGTCCCAAGGGGGGGCCTGGGATGCAAGAGATGCTCGCCCCTACGGCACTGATCATGGGGATGGGATTGGGTGAAAGTGTTGCCCTTATCACCGATGGACGTTTTAGTGGTGCGACACGGGGGGCTTCTATCGGTCACGTCAGTCCAGAAGCCGCTGAGGGGGGACTCATTTCCCTCATCGAAGATGGGGATGAGATTGAACTGGATGTGGATAGTCATCTGTTGCAACTCAATGTTGATGCGGAGATTCTTCAACAACGTCGACTTCAGTGGAAACCGATCAAAAAAGAGATTCACTCCAAATGGCTCAAACGCTACAGCCTTTTGGTTTCTAATGCTTCTAATGGGGCTGCTCTTAAAACAGAACTTTAAAAAAATTCCCCTTAAAAGGGGTGAAAATATCAATGATATCAACTCATGGTTCAAATTTTTTTTGAGTATAAAGCATTTTGTGAAGTTTTTAGTAGGTTGACAGGTCTAAACGATACAATATTGACTGTGGATAGGTACTAAACGGTGTAAAACTGCCCTATTGATAGAGAATGGAAAAATAAGAGATGTTACAAAAAGCTTTCAATAAAATATTCACCCTTTTTAAGCAACAATATTATTATGTATCAAATTATTTGCACTACCAAAAAGAATTCAACCTCTTTTTAAAAACGGATGGTGAACGATTTTCGGTAAAGTATAAAAATCAATATCCTTGCTTGAATGATAAAAATTCTTCTACAAGTTTTGATAAGCATTACATTTATCACACTGCTTGGGCTGCCCGTACATTAAAAAAAATAGCTCCTTTAGAGCATATAGATATTTCATCCTTAACGTATTTTTCTACCTTAGTATCAGCTTTTATACCTACAAAATTTTACGATTATCGACCCGTTACGATTGAGCTTGAAAATTTCACATCGGAGCATGCTGATATAATAGCATTACCTTTTGAAACAAACAGTGTCCTGTCATTATCCTGTATGCACGTCGTTGAGCATATTGGGCTTGGTCGATATGGTGATCCTATTGATCCTGATGGGGATTTAAAAGCAATCTCTGAATTAAAACGCGTTGTGCAAAAAGGGGGTAATTTATTGTTTGTTATACCAATTGGCGGTAAGGCTATCATCATGTTTAATGCGCATCGAATATACACTTATGACCAGATATTGTCTTATTTTCAGGAATTTGAATTAAAAGAATTTTCATTAATACCCGATCAGTCTAATGAAGGAATTATTCTAAACGCAACCAAAGAACAATCAGACAAACAACACTATGGATGTGGATGTTTTTGGTTTAAAAAATAAAAAGATTAGAACTTGCTGAAAATATTTCAAAATAAAGTAGTCATTAAAATCGCTGGTGGGCTTGGCAATCAATTGTTTCAATATGCTATGGGACGGGCAATTTCTATTGAAAAAAATATTCCGCTATGGCTAGATATTAGTTTTTTCAAAAATGACAGTTATTACCATAGAATTTATCTTCTAAATCAATTTCATATAAAAGCAGAAGTAGTTTTAATTGAAGCGTATCCAAATAATAAATATTTAAATCAATTTATGAAATTAAAGAAAAAAATTGACAGATATAGAGATAAAAAACATAGAATGTTTTTAGATGAACCAGATTTTTTAGATGATTCAAAAGCATCAATGGAAAACTATTTTGCTGGGGGTCCTTGTCATAGATTTGATGCGTCTTTAGTATCAGATATCTCTAGCAATGTTGTTTTGAGTGGCTATTGGCAAAGTGAAAAATATTTTAAACCTATAAGAAACATACTTTTTGAAGATTTGACGATAACAGCAAATATTCCAGAAAACATCCAAACGTTTGGTTCTTACATTCAATCTGTTAACAGTGTCTGTATTGGTATCCGTCAATATAGCGATTTTGCAGCGAGTGCTAATCATTTTAAATTAACAGCAGAGTATTATGAAAAAGCTATGAAGTTAATTTCTAGTAAGATTGAGAATCCACATTTTTTTATTTTTACGCTTGAGCGTCAATGGGCTGAAGAAAATATCAAATCAGATTTTCCAATCACACTCGTAACACCCAATAGATTAAATGAAGATGCTTATTTGGATCTCTATTTGATATCACATTGTAAGCATTTTATTATTGCTAATAGTACGTATCATTGGTGGGGGGCTTACTTATCAAAAAATAAAGAGAAGATCGTGATTGCACCAAAACAAGGTTGGGGAAACTCAGAACCTCTACCACACGAATGGATCAAGATATGATAGGACAAATAGTATGCTAGTTAGTGTAATAATACCTGTTTATAATGGTGAAAAATACATTGGCGAAGCCATTGAAAGTATTTTAAATCAAACTTTTCGAGATTTTGAATTGTTAATTATCAATGATTGTTCAACAGATAAAACCGTTTCTGTTGTTAATAAATACAAAGATACAAGAATTAAACTTATTAATAATGACAAAAATTTAGGTCTGGCTGGCGTGAGAAATGTTGGCATAGACAATGCTCAGGGAAAATACATCGCATGGTTGGATTCTGATGATATAAGTCTTCATACGCGTCTTGAAAAACAGATAAATTTTCTTGAAAATAACCCATCTTTCGGGCTGTGTGGAACATGGGTCAAGACCATAGGAGGTACTCAGCAGGTGTGGAAATGTCTCACTCACTCTGAACTCATTAAATCAACAATGTTATTTAATAATTGCTTTGCCACATCGTCAGTCATGCTTAAAAAAGAAATATTAACAAAGAATCGGTATTTATTTGATTTGGATTATCCAACTGCTGAAGATTATGATTTGTGGGAAAAAATTTCACACCATTGTGAAGTTACCAATATCCCAGAAGTATTAACGTACTACAGAGTCCATACTTTACAAACCACATTTTCTGAGGAAGCAAGAAAAAAGCAACGTGAGTTCGCATGGAACGTACAAAAAAGAATACTTCAATCTCTTAATATCTTCCCAAATGAAAAAGAAAAAGAGATACATCTGAAGATCGTACCGCAAAGTAATCTTGAATGTGATATTCATGAAGAGATGCCCTATATTTATGAGTGGCTTGAAAAATTATATTTTAAGAATGGAGAATGTAAACAATTTACAGATAGGGAGTTTAAAAAAAGTCTCGATAACAATCTATATTCTCTGTGCAGTGCATCCAAAATGGTATTGCCCTATTGCCATCGCTCACCGTATAGGGTTATAGATGTTAGATTTATCTATAGATTAATTAAGTTAATTGCTAAGTCTTTGGTTAAATCATGAAACTTTTAATAGGAATACCCTAGATGGAAAAACGTCCCCTCATATCCATTATCCTTACTACCTATAACAGACCCTTTTTACTCTTCTACGCGATACAATCGATACTTAATCAGACCTATACTCATTATGAAATCATTGTTATTAATGATTGTGGTACAGATGTTTGGGATATCATAAAAGCATTCCAATCTACTAAAATACGGTATCTATCCCATATTAAAAATTCAGGATTGCCTTTTGCCAGAAATACGGGAATACAAATTTCCAATGGTGAAATTTTGTGCTATTTGGATGATGATGACCTCTTTTTAGAAAATCATTTGGAAGTTTTGGTCGAAGCTTATCGCCATAATGATGTCAATGTTGTGTATACCGATGCGTTATTGGTCTTTGAACGCATCATCAATAATACACGAAAAGTTATTAGTACTAAAAAAATGTTTGATATTCCCAATTATACTTATGAACAATTGCAAATTCAAAATTTTATCCCTATTAATACGATTTCTCATAAAAAAAATATTTTATCCGAAGTAGGAATGTTTATGGAGACTCTTAGTTCCTTAGAAGATTGGGAATTTTTATTACGCATGGGGAAAAATAATACCTTTCATCATGTTCAACGTCATACTGTTGAAGTGCGACGGCATGAGAATGATCAAAATAATATGTTAAGTAAAGAACAGATGAAAGCACCAAAAATGTATAAAAATATCTATAATTTACATACGAGTAATCACAACCATTATATTGATTATCAAAGAAGTTTGGTGATATTAAGAATTATAAAAGATAATATGATCATTAAAAAAAGTTTATGTATTATTTTTTCTCAGTTACTTTTAATAGTTAAAGAGATTGGCAATTTTACGTACC
>NZ_JAEMQA010000146.1 GCF_022759005.1 Sulfuricurvum sp.
GACTCGAACTCGCGACATTCAGCTTGGAAGGCTGACGCTCTAGCCAACTGAGCTACTCCCGCAGATGGTGGTGAGAGAAGGATTCGAACCTTCGAAGATAAAAATCAGCAGATTTACAGTCTGCCCTCGTTGGCCACTTGAGTATCTCACCACGGCCATAATCTGGTCTAACACTGATAAATGTAATGCATTCCGATTTCGGATCAATGGTGCCGATTGGGGGACTCGAACTCCCGACCTACTGATTACAAATCAGTTGCTCTACCAACTGAGCTAAATCGGCATTTGGCGAAACGGAGCTGAAATTATAGTCACTCTTTTATAAAATGTCAAGCCCATTTAAAAGATTGTATAAACGATCTCTTTTTTCTTTTTCGTTTCGGTAATCTCTTCGACCATCAACCCCTCTATGTCCATCGCCACAAGCCCATTTATCGAGGCAATCTGTTGTTTTGCCGCTTCTCTGAGAACGATCCCGCGATACGCTTTTGCCCAGTGACTAACAACCTTTCCCCCTTTGAGAAACTTCAGTGTTGTTACCGGTTTTTGCGGAATATAGAATTTATCGTAGTACCCTGCACGCAAATCAAGGATCTCTTCATCCCCAATAAATCTATCGAGTGCTTCACTGAAGTGTGTTTTATAATGTTTGTCAGGGACAAAGCTTCCGATGGATGAGCCTTGTTTGAGTTTGTAATCGGGAAGTGCATCACAAGCTCGTATCGGACCGAAAAGATTGGAGAAGATAAGCGTGTGGGTATCGATGTAACTTTGCGCTTGCTTTGAGAGCTCCCGATAGCTCAAATAATCGTACGCCACCCCCTCATAGCGCTCAATCGCTTTCATGGTCGGCATAGTCGCAAACGAATTTCTAAAACGCTCATACTCCTTGCTATCTTTGATTCCAAACAACTCATAGAGCTGCTCATCACTTCCGCTTTTGGTCAGCTTTTCATACTGTTCGATCACTTCGAGGCGTTTAGGGTAAAGATCGGGAAAAATAAGGCTTTGGGAGTTTAGCGGAGGGAATTCTCCCCCCTCTCGTTTTCCTTCACTCGGTGAAAAGAGAATTACCATTGTGATTCCTGTATTGATGAAAATTAAGCACGGTTTACTGTACGCGAGCTCTCTGCTGAAGAGAACCCAGTGTTAGCGTAGATAAAGGGCTTTGCCCCTTTATCGTATAAAATTAGTAGTACGCCGCTATGATGGCGTAGCTAAGGAAGAACATCAAATGCGAAGCCCCCTCAAAGTAGTTCGTTTCCCCCTCATCGGTCGTCTTCCAAACCAAAAGAATCGTTAACAACAGTGCACCGATTTGAAGCGGGTTAAAATCAAGGGTGAGATTGATCCCCGAAAAATATGCCAGCAGCATCAAAATCGGGACGGTCAGGATAATCGATACAGTCGAGGCCCCCATCGCGATATTGACTACCCGCTGAATCTGATCGTTGCGTGCGGCGCGTACGGCAGTAAATATTTCCGGCGAAACACTAATGATCGCAATCACCAAACCGGCCAATCCTGCTGAGATGCCGTATTCACGTGCAATTTTAACCCCTTCACTCGCAAAAATTTCCGCTCCAAATGCAATAAAGGCGATCAGACTAAAGATTACCATGAAGTTGACAGGTGTCTGAAGATGCTCGAAAATATAGTCACTCGACTCGTTTTCATCGATCTCCGCATCCTCTTCCTCTTGGAGTTTTCGTTTTAAACGGAAAAAACGGCTACGCGCCGTCGCTTTGAAAAAGTGGGTGTGGGTACGGGTTTGAAAAATAAAAATGATGATATAAAAAAGGAGCAGTACCCCTGCAATCAAATGGCTAACATGGGTCAGCGAAACGTTTCCGTGCTCAGAATGACTCAGCAACCCTGGAACCAATAAGGAACTCGATGCGACAAACAAGACGGTGCTGTAGGCACTGGAAGTCTCTTTGTTGTGCTGCTGCTGAGTATAGGCTAATCCCCCTAAGAAAACAGCCAATCCGAGCAAGACGTTCAAATCGACAATAACCGCCGAAATAATCCCCCCCTTGACCGTTTCCAATACTTCAGGAGAGTGTCGCACTTCCAATAATATAATATAAAGAAGAATGATCTCAACCGCAACGGCACTAAAAGTGAGAACAAAACTGCCATAAGGTTCTTGTAGGCGTTCAGAGAGAATATCGGCCACCTCGGCAACCGTAAGAGAAAGGGATGCTATGGCAATCGCGGCAAACAATGTTGCTATCATGCCATCTCCATTCGTGTGAAAGAAAAAAGCAAATGCCATGGAGAGTATTCCGACAAATATATCCCAATAATCTTCAATAAAATAGCGTATCCGCCTGTCCAAGTCGTTATCCTTTAGATAAAGTAATAGTGAGTATCATACCACAAATTAACGGAAGGGTTAAATCCACCCTTTTCGTTTAAAGACATAGACGGGAAGAATGGAAGAGATAATCATCATCACGATAGAGAGCAAATAACCGTACTGCCAATGAAGTTCCGGCAAAATATCGAAGTTCATCCCGTAAATGCTTGCAATCAAGGTCGGTGGGAGGAAAACGACATTAACAATCGTAAACATTTTAATAACTTTGTTTTGTTCGATGCTCAATACACCCACGAAGATATTTTGGAGGTAATCGAGACGCTCAAAATTAAAATCGGTATAGTCGATCAATGACTTAATATCTTTAAGCATGACGGTGACATCGTGTTTTAGAGCGTGCTTATATTTGTTTGATTTTAAAAAGGCGCTCAAAATACGCTGTTTATCGTTCAAGTTTTCTCGTATTTGGGTATTCAAATCTTCAAAAGACGAGATGCGTGCCAAGATCTCTTCATCTTCGTTCGTATAATCGGTCAAAACGTGTTTGCGTAAACGGGTAATGTCGCGCGCAAGCTTTTCGATAATGTCCGCATCGGCGTCGATTCGGATATCCAAAATTTGACAAAAAATATCGTATCCGCTCTCAAACTGCTTAGGAGTTGCAAAGAATTTGCGGTTAAACTCATCAAACGTATAGAGATTGGTATAGCGGATCGAGATCAAAAGGTTATGGTGCAAAATAAATGATACCGTCTCATTGTGGGAGTGTTCCGGTTTAGAAACCAAAAAATAGCTGTTAATCTCAATACGATCCGACTCTTCCCAATAGCGCGAACTAATCTCAATCTCTTCGGTCTCTTGTTTGGTTGGGAATTTGATGTTGAAGGTATTTTCGATAAAAACAATTTCATCGTACGTCGGCATCAACATATCGATCCAAATCACTTTTTCGATCACGTCACCGTCGAGTTCTGACATTGTATCGATGAATGCTATCGCATTTTCATTGCGGACGTAACATTTGATCATCGTTATACCTCCTTGTTAAATCGTTCTTTGTAGCGGCACTTCAAGCACAGCTCTTCAGCGCATATCCCTTGGGAAAATCCATCGCTAATAGCCACGGCACGTTTTGATGAGAGAATTTTACCCAAATTTGTCTCACTCAGGTTACCAAGTTCCATAACTCCCTCGGAATCGAGACAACAAGGGACGACTCGACCATCAACAAGGATGCCTATTTGTTTGCCGAGTCCTTGGCAATACCCATGTGTAAGGGTTGTGTTATCGAGATTCGGCCACTCAAAATAACGATCAAAATGGAGCAATATTTTGGATGCCAGACGAATCGATTGACGCTCTCCGCTGATCTGTGAAGCAATGAGCCCTGTTTCGAGAGCAAAGTGCTTCTCCAAAAGCTCAAAAAGCCGCTCGTTAAAAGCGCTTTCACTATGCATCTCATCCAGATTCCAAAGACGGAGATTGATAAAAAAATCGCTTCCGCGTGATAATTTCTCATCGCACAGTCTCACTATCGGTTCCATATACGCTTCAAAAGAGCGGGAGACACTGTTTTTGTTAAAACTGTTCAAAGAAATATTGATCTGACGAAGTGCAGGATGAAACAGTGCCTCTCGCCGAGAGCCATCGAGATAAAATCCGCTGGTGGTGATCATCACCTTAAACCCTAGTCTGTGTGCAATATCCAAATAAAGAGTCAAATTGTTCAACACCATAGGATCGCCCATCACGTGCAGTGCAATCTCATCAGTATAAGGCTTCAGCTCTAAAAGAACCGTTTCAAAAAAGGGAAGTTCCATCGTCTGCGTCGAAGACTCTTTGGGGGGACAAAAACTGCAAGAGAGACCGCAGATATTGGTGATTTCAACATAAGCACGGCTGAATTTCATTATAATCCCTTTATGCAAACCTTAGATACCATTAACCAAACACTCAACACCAACGATGCGGTAATGCTCTATTTCAGCGCACCGACCTGTAATGTCTGTCATGCTCTCAAACCTAAACTCGTCGAAGCGATAACCACCGAGTTTCCCTCATTCGTCATCAAAAGCATCGATATTTCCGAAACGCCCGAAATCGCATCCCATTTTACCGTTTTTACCATTCCGACCGTTTTGATCTTTTTTCAAGGGCGGGAATTTTTACGCAAAAGCCGCCATATGAGCATCAGCGAAGTGACTGATGCTATACGACGACCATATAGCCTTATGCTAGAATAGCCCATACCCCATCAGGGTAAAAAGCTGACAATCCCTGCCGTTACGGCGACATTGAGGGACTCGACTCCCCGATGCATCGGAATGCTGACGCTGTGAGTCGATGCACGCATGACGCTCTCACTCACCCCTCCAGACTCATTCCCCAAAACAAAGATAGCGCGTGAGGGTATTTGCAAGGAATGAATATCATCTGCGGCATGTGAAGAGAGGGTGATAATTGCCGTATCGCTCAACGTCACAATCTCATCCAACGTTTCGCAATAATAGATCGGTATTTTAAAAAGGGTCCCAGCTGAGGCTTTCATCACCAATGGGGAGAGTTTGGTACTGTTGCGGCGAGGCAATACGATCCCGTCAATCCGGCTCGCCGCTGCAGATCGGACAATCATCCCCAAATTTTGAGGGTTATTGATACCATCGAGGGCTAAAAGGCGAAACGAATTCGGCAAATCGGTCGTAATATTGGAGGCACTTCGGTAGTTTTGGCTCGCAACGTCAATCGCAACTCCCTGATCTTGGGCACTGTTTTTGGAGATGCGGGAGAGCGATTCTTTGGTATGATATTTGATCTCCACACCGCGCATTTCAGCAAGAGAGATGATCTCTTCGATCGTCTCGTCGATGCGGTTACTTTTAGAAAGGTGAAGTTTATGAATTTGTACAGCATCGTCGCGTAAAACTTCGACGGCGACGTTACGCCCATAGAGCGTTATCAAGGAATCAAAGAAACGTTTCTTTGCCAAATACTCTTCAGAATCGTTCATTAGACTTTTGCCGCAACGGCTTCAGCGGTGAATCCAAATTTCTCGAACAATTTATCGGCCGGCGCACTCGCACCGAATCCCTCCATTGCCACTACCGTGTCGGCAAATCGGTACCATTCCATTCCGCGGGCCGCTTCAATAGCGATCTTCTTTGTGGATGGTTTAATAATGGTATCGATGTAACTTGGTGCTTGCTCCATCAACAAATCAAAACACGGTACACTCACCACGTTCGCTGCAATACCGCGCGAAGCAAGCAGTTCACCGCTCTCGAGTGCCAAAGCGACTTCAGAACCTGATGCCATCAGGGTAACTGTCGCATTAGGGCGCTCTACAAGTAAATACCCCCCGTTTTCAACATCACCGTGAACAGCAGATGGAAGCAATGGAAGATTTTGGCGCGAGCAGACAAATGCAGACGGAGAGTGTTTCATTGAAAGGGCTTTTTGCCAGCATTTAACATTCTCCGCTCCATCCGCCGGACGATACACATAAAAATTCGGCAATGCTCTAAATTGGCTCAAATGCTCAATCGGCTGGTGGGTAGGGCCGTCTTCTCCGACACCGATACTATCGTGCGTCCAGATGAAAAAGTGCTGGATTCCACTCAAAGCTGCAATACGGGCAGAGGGCTTGAGATAGTCGCTAAATACAAAGAATGTTGCACTAAATGGCATCAATGGACCGTACAACGCCATTGCATTCGTAATAGAGGCCATTGCGTGTTCACGAATACCGAAATGGATATTTTTACCCTTAGGGAAATCGCCCATGTTTGTCAATTCCGTTTTATTGGACGGTCCAAGATCGGCTGATCCGCCGAGGAAGCCCGGGATCGCTTTAGCAATCGCATTGAGGATAATACCGTTGGTATTGCGGGTCGCGTCCGCTTTCTCAAAAGAAGGCCATTCAATGCGCCCAAAATCAGGGTTCATCAACTGTTCAAACGCTTCATTTTGTTCCACCAACGGAAGCTCTTTGAGACGATGGTTCCACTCACGCTCCGCCAAATCCCCTTTTTCGATCGCGCATCGGAAACGCTCCAATACATCCGCATCGACATGGAACGTTTTTTCAGGATCAAACCCTGCGGCAGCTTTCGCGGTTTTGATCACATCATGACCGAGCGGTGCACCGTGCGCATGGTGCGAACCTTCCATTTTACCGCCCCCTTTGGCGATAACGGTATTGGCGATAATCAATACCGGACGTTTGATCCCTTTTGCCTGCGTCAATGCACCGTCAATCTCATCAAAATTATGCCCGTCGATCTCCAACACTGCCCAATTTTGCGATTCAAAACGGTCTCTGATATTTTCGCTAAGGCTAAGTTCGGTTGACCCTTCGATCGTGATACGGTTTGAATCGTAGATCACAACAAGGTTATCTAAACCGAGATGCCCCGCAATCGAACACGCTTCATAGCTGATCCCCTCTTCCAAATCACCGTCTCCACATAAGCAGTACACATTGTGATCGATCAACTCGGCTGTCTCAGAATTGACTTTGTTTCCGACGTACGCAGAAGCCATCGCGAAACCGACCGCATTGGCTATCCCTTGACCCAAAGGTCCAGTGGTGATCTCAACCCCAGCCGTATGAGCGTATTCCGGATGTCCCGGAGTTTTAGAATCCAACTGACGGAAATTTTTAAGATCGTCGATCTCCAACCCGTATCCCCAAAGGTAATACAACGAGTAAATAAGCCCCGTTCCGTGCCCGCCCGAAAAAACCAAACGGTCACGGTTCAACCATTTTGGATTTTTAGGATTATGATTCATATGTTCAGAAAGAACGACGGCAATGTCCGCCAATCCCATCGGCGCACCGGGATGCCCCGAGTTAGCTTGTTGTACCATGTCTGCCGCTAAAAAGCGGATTGTATCTGCCATTTTTTGGCGCATTGTATTACTCATCGGTTAGTCCTTGTGTCGGTTAATGTAGTGGTTAAGTGTTGGTGACAATTCACGTTGTAAATTCTCATCAAAACTTTCCATTTGTCGTGTTACTTTTTCGGCCAGCGTATTGGCCTCTTCCATCGCCCGTTCATACCCGAGCAACGTGACAAAACTGTTTTTCGCTTCATCGTTTTTGGTTGTTTTGCCCGCTTGAGACTCATCTTGGGTTATGTCCAAAATGTCGTCTTGGATTTGAAACAGCAATCCTAAATCGATCCCGAAATCGTACAGTTCCTGCGCAAGATCGTCCCGCCCTACGATAAAGGCACCCATCTGCAACGCAGCGGCAATCAGTTTGCCTGTTTTGTGGATATGAAGCATTTTGACCTGATCCAGCTCCAATCGTTGGTTTTCAAAATAGCAATCAATCGCTTGACCTAAAACCATCCCCTCCACACCGCCGTTGTATGAAAGTGAACGAACCAGTTTGACAATCACACGATCCGAAAACGGAGCATTCGAGAGTACTTCAAACGCATAGGTATTCAACGCGTCTCCCGCTAAAATCGCACTCACTTCATCGTATGTTTTGTGGAGTGTCGGCATTCCCCGTCGCAAATCGGCATTGTCCATGGCAGGGAGATCATCGTGAATCAAAGAGTAGGTATGGAGCATTTCGATAGCGAGCGCTGCGTGGTAGGCACTCTGCGCCAAAAGGGGATTATAAGCACGAACAACCCCCAAAAGGAGTGCCGGTCGAAACCGTTTTCCTCCGCCGAGGAGCATTTGATGCAGAGAGTTTTCATAGTGCGGATGGAAAGATGCGGCTACAGGGAGGTGTGCTGCTAAGAATGCTTCAAAGTGCTCCATTTTTATCCCACTATTTTTTAGCGAAATAGTACCACGAGGGAGCTTATATCTTCTCGACTATATCGGTAATTCCGTTCTCATCATCGAGCAACACAACCGTCGGCTTATAATTTTCCAACTCAGCATCGTTGTAGGTTGCATAGGCGACAATGATAATTTTGTCTCCTTTGTGTACTTTACGGGCTGCAGCACCGTTGAGACAAATATCGCGACGACCACGTTCACCGAGGATGATATAGGTTGAAAAACGCTCGCCGTTATTGATATTGAGAATTTCCACCTTTTGACCCACACGCATTTTAGATGCTTCCAAAAGCTCTTCATCAACCGTAATCGAACCGACATAATTGAGATTTGCATCGGTGACGGTCGCACGGTGAATTTTACTATAGAGCATTTCGATCAACATGATTATCTGCCCATCTGCTTCATCATATCGGCCGGAGTGATCGGAGCATCCCACAATTCTGATGAAATTACATACTCTTGCACCACTTCACCGCCGATAATGTGACGATCAATAATTTCATTGATTTTCTCTTTGGTTAATCCCGCATACATCACATGACCCGGCTCAACCAACATTACCGGCCCGACATTACAGCGGTTCATACATGAGGTACGGATCGGTTGCACGGTTGCAATCAAACCTTTTTGCATCAAAGTTTGCGCCAAATGTTGAAAAATATCCTGCGTGTGCGGATTGACACAGCTTGGTTTTGGCATCCCCGGAGGCGAGCTTTGTTCACACTTGAAAATATAAAATGCCGGTTGTGGAAGGCCCATCAACTACTCCTTGTTAATTTGATATACTTAATTACTCGGTAATTTAATGACCGCATTATAGCTAAAACCTACAGCCAGTTTGTTAGCAAAAGCAAACAACTTTTTGATTTAAAGCTCTTTTAACAACTCTTTCGCCACGACACGATCATCAAATGGCAAATGCTGATCGTAAATGATCTGCGAAGTTTCATCCCCTTTTCCGAGAATCAAAATCACTTCATCGCCGCTGCGATCTTTGATGGCTTGCGCTATCGCATTACGGCGATTCACATCCACATAGACGTTACTACGATCCTCTATCCCAGTGAGAATATCTTCGATAATCGCATCTGGGTCCTCAAAACGGGGATTATCGCTCGTGACATACACTTTTTTTGCATAGGCACTTGCTACTCTTCCCATCATAGGGCGTTTGGTTCGATCACGATCCCCGCCCGCACCGAAGACAACAAGCACCTCTTTCTCTTTGAGGGCGTTAAGAACCTGCTCCATCCCATCCGGAGTGTGGGCGAAATCGACAATCACTAGAGGTGATTCGCTGACCACCTCCATACGTCCACTCACCCCTCCGAAATTCTCTAACGCATCGGCGATTTTCTCCAGAGTCTCATTCGTGACCAAATGGACTGCCGCAAAAGCGGCAGTAATATTGTAGAGATTGAAAAATCCGTGCAATGAGGTAACAAACGGAACATGCTCTTCGAAGTGTTTTAACACACCGCTTACACCGTTATTCAACGAGTACGCCAAAATTTTATACGTCGCAGGGTTTTCAACACCGTAAGTAAATGCGTTTTTGATATTGAACTGCGCTCTAGGCTCATCTTTATTAATCAGTTTTTTCGTCTCATCTGCGAAAAAGAGATTTTTGATTCGGATATACTCGTCGATACTGTTATGGTAATCGAGATGATCTTGGGTGATGTTGGTCAAAATTTTCAATCCGAACTCTATCCCAGCAATCCGTTCCTGCTCAATCGCATGAGAGCTCACTTCCATCACGAAATACTCGCATCCCGACGCAATTGCATGTGCCATGTGGCGGTAGGTGTTGAGCACGGTAGGAGTGGTGAGGGTTTTCCCCTCCACCGGAGCGTCATTCATAAAAAATCCGCGCGTCCCCTGCATTGCCGCTTTATGACCGAGATCCAACAAGAGTGAATAGATGGCACTTGCCGTCGTCGTCTTCCCGTTGGTTCCTGTAATACCGATCACACACAGACGATCAAGCCCAAAGAGTCTCCAACACTCCTTCGGAGTGAGAATCGAGTGGGCGCCACGACTTAGTGCATCGTCTTTGTACTTCTCGTTTTGCTTCGTGAGTAAAAAAGCACACTCCGCATCACACTCACTTGAGTTTTCGCTGATGTAGCGATACGGTTGATCTTGTATCTCAATCTTCAATGGTATTGCCTTTGGCTAATCGTCGCAATAAGTTACGCAATTGACGGTCATTTGGATAAACGCCCAAAGCACTCTCTAAATAACTGAGTGCCATCTCTCTATAACCATGATCGATCAAGTTGTCCAAGAAATCGACAAAGTCCTCTTTCTCTGTGATAATAACACGGGTTGAAAACATGATATTTTCAAAAATACGGTTAAAATCACTCTCATTGGCAACAAGCTCTTTAAATTCGTTGTACATAATCCCGTCTTCGTAAGCGAGGCGCTGCTTGATCGTCTCTTCAAAAAGACCGGAGAGCTGCTCCATCGTCCCGTCCATCGTTTCCAAGATTTCAGAGATGATAATATCTGCCGACTCGGCATCTTCTTTGCGTAGAATGGTATAATAATCGAATAGTGCCTCGCCGGCGCTTTCTCCGCTCATTGCCATATCGGCCAATATCGCACCGTTGTATGCCTCTTTTGAATCAGGATAATCTTTCAACACCAAAGAGTAATCGCGTAAAGCATCGGTATATTTACCCGCCAAAAAATAATCATTTGCTTCTTTGAGGGTTTTAGTTAAATTTATCGGTTTCATACGTTGCCCTCCTCTTATTTTCCTAATATCGGCTTGTTTTCTATTTATTACAGTGAATCAATTTGATGTTCCATCCCGTGCGGTACGTTGATGACAACCAATTCAGGATGAATATCCATCCGCAACTGTCTTTCAACTCCATATTTCAACGTATTGCCGCTACTTGAACATCCAACACACGCACCTTGTAGCTGCACATATATTGTTCCGTTTTTTACCGTCAAAAATGAAATATCGCCACCGTCTAACGCCAATGATGGGCGTATCTTGTCTATAACATTTCGAACCGGGTTCATTAATTCTTCGTCAGTAAATGGAATCATAGCTATCGTACCTTATAAAGCTCAAATATTGCAGCATAATATAAAAAAAGGTCTTATCATGTACTAATGCGAAAAGGGTAGTTTTCGAGTGAAGCTCGAATTAAGGGGTTGGTGTATTGAACTCGTTATACGAGTTCAATGTATGCCATCGGTGTAGCATCACCGCGACGAATGCGAGTTTTAACAATACGAGTATATCCGCCGTTACGCTCTGCGTATTTAGGAGCAACTTCGTTCAAAAGAGTTTTTGTTGCCTCTTTGTTTTGCAATACAGCAAAAACAGCACGGTGTGCATTTGCATCACCAGCACGTGCCGTCGTGATTAGTTTTTCAGCGAAAGAACGAAGCTCTTTTGCTTTCATCAACGTAGTTTCAATTTTACCGTGTTCAATCAACGCAATACTAAGATTCGTCAACAAAGCTTCACGATGTGCGCTCGTTCGACCTAGTTTGCGGTATCCGTGACGATGTCTCATGAGATACTTCCTCTACTATTTATTTATAACGCTTATGGAGCAAAGCCCCACAAGCTACGCTTGCCGCTATAGCACTAAAGCTACACCTAACGGCGAGATTTTCAAAGTTTATTCAGCTTCGATTTTCTTTTTGATCGCACTGATCAAGTCGTCAGCCAAATCTTGTCCGACTGTATAACCGTACTCAGTGATTTTTTCTAAAATCTCTTCGAACGATTTTTTACCAAGGTTTTTAACCTCTTTGAGGTCATTTTGGCTCATCATTACGATTTCACCGATGTATTTGATATTTGAGCGATCCAAGCAGTTGAAACTGCGAGCGCTCAAACCAAGTTCTTCAATACGTGCGCCCAAACGTTTAAGTTCAGGATGTTCGTCTGCACGTTCAGCAGCTGCCGGAGCTTTGATGCTCACTTCACTGTTGAATACCGCCATTTGAGCATACATCACTTCAAGAGCGTTTTTAAACGCGTCGACTGGAGAAATTTGCCCATCGGTTGCGATGTTGATAACCACTTTCTCGAAATTAGGGTTATCTTCAACAAGAACGTTTTCGATCGCGTATGTAGCACGGCGAACCGGCGTAAAATACGCATCCAACGCGATGTATCCATCACCCAACATTTCACGTACATCTTCACTCGGCACATAACCGATACCTTGATGAATTTTAACGCTGAAAGTCAACGTTGCATCTTCATTCAATGTTGCCAAGAATGCATTTGGGGTTACAACTTCGACATCGTCATTATTCAAATCACGTCCGTGAATTTCACAAGGGCCTGCAAAACTGTACGTGATCTCTTTCTCTTTAAGGCCGTTTTTCAATTTGAAACGGACACCTTTGAGGTTAATAATGAAATCCGAAATGTCTTCGAGCATACCGCGCACGGAGTCAAATTCATGCTTAGCACCCTCAATTTTAATACCGATCGGTGCGAATCCGACTGAGCTGCTTAGCAAGAAGCGGCGAATCGGATGGGCGAGTGAAACCGCAAATCCGGTTTCAAACGGATAAGCAATGATGTTTGCTTCGTTCGCGCTGATTTGCTCGACGACAAACTCTTTCGGAAGAAGCGGTGATGTCTTAATTTTTTTCATGCTGAACGCCCTTTCTTTAATGATTATTTCGAGTAAAGCTCGACGATTAGACGTTCTTCAACAGGGATTACAACCTCTTCACGCTCTGGAAGACGTGTGAAAATACCGAACGCTTTATCTTGATCGATGTCAACCCATGCCGCAAGACCGGTTTGGTTCGTCAACTCAATCGCGCGAACGATTTGGCTGTTCTTTTTAGTTTTTTCATGGATTTCCACTTTTTGACCCGGTTTAACACGGTATGATGGAATATCGACACGTTTACCGTCAACCAATACGTGACCGTGGTTTACCAATTGGCGAGCAAAACGACGAGTTGTTGCGAAGCCCATGCGGTAAACAACGTTGTCAAGGCGTTGCTCAAGAAGCGTTACCAAGTTTGTACCGGTGTTACCAGTGCGACGTTTTGCTTCAGCAAACAATGAACGCATTTGTTTTTCACTCAAACCGTACATAAATTTCGCTTTTTGTTTTTCGCGAAGCTGTGTACCGTATTCAGAGATTTTTGTACGACGTTGACCGTGTTGACCTGGTCCGTATGGACGTTTGTCAAGAGCACTTTTACCTGCGAGACGACGCTCACCTTTTAGTCCAAGACTTACACCGAATCTTCTTTCGATTTTTTCTACGGGTCCTCTATATCTTGCCATTACAAACCTCCTTACACGCGTCGGCGCTTAGGCGCACGACATCCATTGTGTGGTAGCGGAGTAACGTCTTTCATGAAAGAAACACGTAGACCTTCGATCGCCCCTACACTTTTAACTGCTGTTTCACGACCAGAACCCGGTCCTTGAACTTTAATGCCCACTTCTTTGATTCCGTGAACCATTGCTTTTTCCATTGCCGCTTCTACCGCTTGTTGCGCTGCAAACGGGGTAGATTTTTTAGAACCTTTAAAGCCAAGGCTTCCAGCAGAACTCCACGCGATCATATTACCCATTTCATCTGTTACCGTAACAAGGGTGTTATTGAATGATGCCAAGATATGAACGATACCTTTAGCAATATTCTTTTTTACGATTTTTTTACGGGTTGCTTTTCTTTTTGCCATACTCTAATCCCTTACTTTGTGGCTGAGCCGACGGTTTTCTTTTTACCTTTGCGTGTACGTGCATTGGTTTTGGTTTTTTGACCACGGCATGGGAGACCTTTACGGTGACGAAGACCACGGTATGAACCAAGATCCATCAACGCTTTGATATCCATAGCGACTTGTTTACGAAGATCCCCCTCTACAGCAATACCGCTGCTGCGGATCTCTTTAGCGATCGTTGCCGCTTCATCTTCTGAAAGCTCATATACACGTTTATTGTAGTCGAGTCCAGTTGCATCCAAAATTTTACGTGACGTATGCAAACCGATACCATAGATATAAGTTAATGCATATTCCAAACGTTTTTTCTTAGGTAAGTCCACACCAGCAATACGTGCCATGCTTATCCTTGTCTTTGTTTATGTTTTGGGGTTTTGCAGATTACGCGCACAATCCCTTTGCGTTTGATGATTTTGCAATCATCGCACATTTTCTTCACTGAAGAACGTACTTTCATCGGTAAGCTCCGTTGAGTTAAATCACTTGCTTCTTGTAGGTAGAGCTTCCTCACACCAATACTTGTAACTACGATTGAACGCAGTTATAAACATTCAATTCTATTTGTCCAAGAGGGCAAAGTGGACGCGTAT
>NZ_JAEMQA010000025.1 GCF_022759005.1 Sulfuricurvum sp.
CCATTGTCAGCCACAAGCGCCTCGGGTATCAATTTCGCTAAATACCGTACCCTCAAAAGCTTTTTAATCCTCTATGGAGTGATGTCGGTTCTGATTCTGACATTACTGGGAGTCCTCTACTATCAATACGCCAAAACACTGATGCTCTCATCTCATCGGTTGGCAATGCAGCTCGAATCGGAAAGCTACGTCCCAAAGCTCAGTGATTGGCTCGAACAGGATCGTAACCTATCTACTTTTCCCAAAGATTTAGCCTATAAAACTGCCCTTTACGGCTACGATAAAAAAGCGATCGTCTCTCGGCTGCACACCCGTGAGATCAATTTTAATGAGAATATCTACCTCTATAACAATCATATTTATCTCGTTATCCCCCTCGCACCGTATGATATGGGGGATTTTTATCTCATCTTTGAAACCAAAGATGACGGGCTGTGGAGACAGCAAGCCCTTGAAATCACCCTCGTATTCGGAGCGGTTTTATTTTTGATCCTTGCAGGGGTCGGATTTTTTCTCTCTCGTCTGATTCTCCGTCCGATGAACGAAGCGATCACGTTACTCGACGACTTTATCAAAGATACGACCCATGAGCTGAACACCCCCGTCAGTGCGATTCTCACCAATATCGAAGCACTCCATGAGGGAGAATTGCCTCCATCGGTGGAGAAAAAACTCCGCCGAATCGAAATCGCTTCACGCACCATCTCGACACTCTATGATGATCTCACCTACCTCATCCTCAATCACGATGTAGCGGTACACAATACCCCGCTCAACCTTTCGCATCTCATTCATGAGCGGCTGGAGTATTTTCGCCACCGAATCGAGCAAAAAAAGATTAGCCTCGAATTGACTATCGATACCGATGTCATTCTCATCATCGATCGAACCAAAGCAACCCGCATTGTGGATAACCTCCTCTCCAATGCCATCAAATACAATCAGATGAACGGCACGATCTCCATCACCCTTCACAATACTCTATTGTGCGTCCGCGATAACGGGATCGGTATCCCCTCTGAGATGATTGATCGAGTATTTGAACGTTATACACGCGCCGATAAAAGTGTTGGGGGATTTGGGATAGGATTGAACATTGTCGCGATGATCGCCAAAGAGTACCATCTAAACATTACGATCGAATCGAAAGAGAAAGTGGGGACGAAGATATGCGTGGAGTGGGAATAATCCCTTGTGTACGCAGAGGAGAATGACAGAAACAAAATTGGGTTGGCTGCGACGGCTCGCAGCAGCTAAAAGAGTTTACTTGAGACCCGCAACGTAATCGGCAAGGGCTTTCATATCGCCATCGCTCAATGAAGCAGTTTGCCCTTTCATAATGGCACCCATCCCTTTGGTGTTACGGGTTCCCGATTTGTACCCTTTGAGGGCATCAAGCGTTTTTGCCGAACTCCATCCGGCGATCACTTCGGATTTTCCCAAAGCCGCTTTCTCTGCTTTCGCACCATGACACGCCGCACATTTTTGAAACAAAGCACCGCCATCCGCAGCGCTCAACATCGCAGTAAGTCCTAAAATCGCTATCAACGTTTTCATTTTTTATCCTTTTAATTTCTTTTTGACGCCATCGGAATACATCCCGATAGCTACGCTAACGCTGAGTTCTCTTCAGCAGAGAGCTCACGCGCAGCATGCCGCGCTTTTATACACCTAATTAACCGCAACTCGGTACATTGCCCGAATCGCTGCCGTATTGTTTGGCGAAATCGCCCACCTCTTGAAGCTTATCCTTCATCTCCGGATTGGTGAGAACCGGTAACGCATTCGGAAACCGTTTGCCGTACTCCTCGATGAACCCTTTGGCATCATTTGCAAACAGATCTTCCCATTCGCCTACCGTATGTTCGGCTGCGAATTTCGTTCCGTTCATGTTGAACTTCGCTTTGAAGTTTTTCAAATAGACTTTTTGACCCGATGCCGCATCCGCTGAAGCGATAGACGCGCTCAACGCACTGATGAGCAATAAGGAAAGTAACTTTTTCATAATTCAACTCCTTTTGAAAGAGTTTCTCTTTAGAGATTCTCTTTGGATAAAAGCAGTTTAAAAAAAGATTGTGAATCGATTGTGGAGGATTATTGGAGGTTTTCGAGACGGTCAATCAATAGATTGATTTGTTTCTCTTGCTCATACAGCGCGAAACTTTTACGGACATACGCTTGAAGGAGAAGTTTAAGATCATTATTCCCCTCAAAAGCAAAATCCTGCTTCATTTGCTGGGTTAAAAATCGGGCAAAATCGTCCTCGACATCAATGTCATAGCGTTTGGCATTGATAGTGAGGGATACTTTGGTTTTCATCCAAGAAGACTTTCAATTTTCGCTACGATCGCTTCAATTTCGGCATCTTTGGCAGCTAAATCATCGTTGAGCATTTTGATCTCTTCGTCTTTAGATGCAAGTGCACCGTGCAAACGCTGGATTTCAGCATCTTTGCTCTCTTCGTTTTCGCGCATGGAAGCGCTTTCAATGCGAAGGGATTCAAGCTCTTCTTTGAGTGCGACTTGTTTTTCAAGCAAATCGTTAATGAGGGTTGTCAGTTTTTCGAGTGGAGTGGGATTGAATAGCATCATAAACCTTGGCAGATAGAGTCTTTGTCGTAATTTTATCACAGAAGAGAAACAATTCATTCGTATGTGCAGGATTTCAGTATGGAACCCTCTGCCTGCGGTGTGTTAAAAATGGATAATCCGCTATAATTTCGCATCTATTTTTGAGGGTCTCTTTTGCCGATTTTTAAAGTCCATACCCCCTATCAGCCAGCAGGGGACCAACCCGTCGCTATCGATACCCTCTCCTCGGCTATCAAGCGCGGTGAACGCTACGTCGCATTAGAAGGGGTGACAGGTTCGGGTAAAACCATGACGATGGCGCGGGTGATCGAGCAGGTGCAACTGCCGACCATCATCATGACCCACAACAAAACCCTCGCGGCACAACTCTACAGCGAGTTCAAAAGTTTCTTTCCCGAAAACCATGTCGAGTACTTCATCAGCTACTACGACTATTATCAGCCCGAAGCGTATATCCCGCGCCAAGATCTCTTTATCGAAAAAGACAGCTCTATCAACGACGAGCTGGAGCGGCTAAGACTCTCCGCTACGGCTAATCTTCTCAGCTACGATGATGTTATCGTCGTTGCCTCGGTATCTGCAAACTACGGGCTTGGAGATCCGCAAGAGTATGAAAAAATGGTACAGGTCTTTGCGCTGGGTGATGAGATGAACCAAAAAAGGCTCCTCCTACGTCTGGTCGAGATGGGGTATGCCCGAAACGATGGCTATTTTGACGGAGGACATTTTCGAGTAAACGGCGAAGTGGTCGATATCTTCCCGCCATATTGGCAAGATCAGGCACTGCGGATCGAGTTTTTTGGCGATGAGATCGAACGCATCGCGATATTTGATCCCCTCAATAATTCGGTTATAGAGAACATCAAAACCTTCACCCTCTATGCCACCAGCCAGTTTGCCGTAGGACAAGAGAAACTCTCCCGTGCTATCAAACGGATCGAGGACGAGTTGGGGGAACGGCTAGCCGAACTCAATAAGCAAGGTAAAATTGTCGAAGCACAGCGGCTTAAACAGCGATGCGAATTTGATTTGGAGATGCTCCAAGCGACAGGGATGTGCAAAGGGATCGAAAACTATTCGCGCCATCTCACCGACAAAAAGCCCGGGGAAGCCCCCTATACCCTCCTTGATTATTTTGCCCTCCATCACGACAAATATCTCATCATCGTCGATGAAAGCCACGTGAGTCTTCCGCAGTTTCGAGGAATGTTTGCGGGGGATCGGAGTCGTAAAGAGGTGCTCGTCGAATACGGCTTCCGTCTGCCGAGCGCACTCGACAACCGTCCCCTGATGATCGATGAATTTATCGAAAAAGCGCCCCACTACATGTTCGTCTCCGCAACCCCTGCCGCGCAGGAGCTTGGACTCTCTACGACTCTGGCACACCAAATCATCCGTCCGACTGGTTTGCTCGATCCGCTCATCACGATCAAACCGATCAGCAATCAAGTCGAAGATCTCCACGACGAGATTAAAAAAACGGTAGCCCTCGGCGACCGTGTCCTCGTCACTGTCCTCACCAAAAAAATGGCCGAAGCCCTCACAAAATATCTCGCCGATTTGGGGGTCAAAGTGCAGTACATGCACTCCGAAATCGATGCCATCGAGCGTAACCAGATCATTCGCGGTCTGCGGGTCGGAGATTTCGATGTGTTAATCGGGATCAACCTCTTGCGAGAGGGGCTGGATTTACCCGAAGTAAGTCTCGTTGCGATCCTCGATGCCGACAAAGAAGGCTTTCTCCGTTCCGAAACCTCTCTGATCCAAACCATCGGGCGGGCGGCGCGTAACGAACACGGACGCGTTCTCCTCTATGCCGATAAAATCACCGGATCAATGGAGCGTGCGATCAAAACGACGACTGAGCGCCGTGCGGCGCAAGATGCTTTCAACCAAACGCACGGAATCATCCCGACGACAACGAAACGCTCTTTGGACGAAAATCTCAAACTCGAAGATCCTGCCGAATTGTACAATCGTTCCAAAAAAGCGAAAACATTACCGGCAGCGGAGCGGAAAAAACTGATCGAAGAGCTGAACATCAAAATGAGAGAAGCGGCCAAAAAACTCGAATTTGAAGAAGCGGCAAGGCTGCGCGATGAAATCGCAAAAATACGAAAACTTTAAAAGGACTTTTTTATATGGATGATATGCTCAAAAACCTCGCAACGTACGGTTATATTGTTTTATTTCTCTACTCGCTGGGAGGCGGTTTCGTCGCCCTTTTGGGAGCGGGAGTACTTAGTTTTATGGGAAAAATGGATCTCTCCCTCTCCATCGCTATCGCTTTTGCGGCAAACTTTATCGGCGATTCGCTGATGTTTTACCTCTCCCGTTATCACAAACGTGAAATGATGGAGTATTTCAAAAAGCACCGCCGAAAACTGGCATTTTCCCATCTCTTGCTCAAACGCAACGGTTCTTGGATTATTGTCGTCAAAAAATTCATCTACGGACTCAAAACACTGGTTACCCTTGCCATCGGTTTAACCAAGTACGATTTTTGGAAATTCAGCGCGTATAACGCACTCGGTGCGGCAATTTGGGCAGTTGTTGTCGGAGGGGGAAGCTATGTTTTTGGAGGGGCATTGATCAAAGCGTATGATTTGATTGCCGCAAAACCGTATCTCGCGCCTGTAACGCTTGTCGTTGTCGGCGGAGCTACATGGTTGTATCTCTCCTCCGCCACAAAGAAGAAAAATTAAAACAGCAGTTTTTCTGCCGTTTTCGGTGCCTCTTGTTCTGTAGCATCCGGAGCCGCTGACGTATCGGTATACGATTCGCTCGCGTTGCCATCACCGCGTGGTCCAAGATAAACTCCCGGCGGCACATCGAATGTTCGCTTCGTATTTGGATAAATACGCAGTAGATCTTCATAAAAATATTTGAATACCGGTCCGGCAGCCCGTCCACCCGTTTCACTTCGTCTCATAGGGGTATTGTTGTCATTTCCGAACCATACGATCGTTTCAACAGTCGGTGAATACCCCGCAAACCAAGCATCGACGTTGTCATTGGTCGTCCCTGTTTTACCCGCAATCTCTATCCCGCTAACACGAGCCGTTGTCCCCGTTCCGTACATAACGACGTCTTTGAGAATCGAAGTCATAAGGTAAATTTGCTGCGGCGTATTCACCTGACGGCTTTTATTTTGATACTGGATGGTCTCTCCCGTCGGCGTAATAACCTGACGAATCAACATCGGATTGGTCAACGCACCGCCGCTGGCGAACATCGTATAATATTTTGCTAAATCAATGGGTGAAATCGATATCGTTCCGAGCGCAATCGACAAATCCGGTGGGAGTTTTTCGGTAATCCCGTAACGGCGAAGCCCCTCAACGATTTTACCGAATCCCATATCGCTCACCATATTGATCGTCGCAAGGTTACGAGAATGGGTCAGAGCATCACGGATGGTGACCATCCCTTTGTACTCATTTTTGTAGTTCTTAGGGGTCCATGTTTTCTCTTCGCCGTTATCCCCCGAATAGGTGTAAGTTCGGGCAATATCGGGAACCATGGACGACGGAGACATACCGCTATCCAGAGCAACTTGGTACAAGAACGGTTTAAATGCTGATCCCGGCTGGCGTTTTGCCTGTGTTACGCGGTTGTACGGACTGAGTGAATAATCGTATCCGCCGACCATCGCCAAAATCTCTCCGCTGCGCGGGTCAAGACTGATCAGGGCACCGTTGAGCTGACGTTGCATATTCTCATCCAAGTCACCCGCTTCCTGAGCCCGTTTTAGGATCTCTTCACGCCCTGATTGAAGCGCTTTATAGCCTGCTTCCTGAAGGCGCATGTCGATAGTTGTGTAGATTTTGTACCCGCCGCTGCGAATATCAGGAAACGCATCGCTCAACTGACGCATAACCTCATCGATAATGTAGGGCCCTGAGTTTTGACTAAGGGTATCATTATAGACTTTCGGTCGCTCTTGGATCGATTTTTCATAGGTTGCCTGATCGATCCATCCGAGCTCATACATACGACCAATGACACGGTTCGCGCGCCCCAGTGAGAGTTCATAGTTTTTGGTCGGAGCATAAAAGTTCGGTGCTTTCGGAAGCCCCACCAGCATCGCCATCTCTTTGAGGGTCAACTCCTTGAGCGGTTTTCGGAAATATCCGTCCGCAGCCGTTTTGACGCCGTAATAGCCGTGACCGAGATAGATCTCATTGAAATAGCGCTCTAAAATTTGTTCTTTTGAGAGTTCTTGCTCAATACGAATCGCATACAGCACCTCTTTGAACTTACGGGAAAATTTCTTTTCACGGTTCAAAAGGGTATTTTTGACCAACTGCTGCGTGATCGTACTCGCCCCTTCTTTGAGTTTTCCGGCGGTTAAGTCTTTGAGGATTGCACGCAAAATAGCATCGGGGTTAACTCCGCTGTGTTCGAAGAAGGTTGTATCTTCGATCGCCAACAACGCTTCGATCAAACGCGGCGGAATGTTTTCATACGAGACATAATAACGGTGCTCATCACTGAAAAGGTTGGCGATTTTATTCCCATTACGGTCGTACACTTCGGTCGTCAAGCGGGGCTGATATTTGATCAGCTTTTGGGTTTCGTATTCAAAAGAATAAATCAGATATCCCAAAAATCCGATCGGAACCATAATGGCGATACTCAAGCCAATAAGCAGATATTTTTTCATTTTAGACCTTGTCGGTACTTCATCATGGAGGTTATTGATCAATTTCTAAATCCTCGAGTTTTAAATTCGGCGTTTATCAACGCTTGGGTATATTCTTCTTTCGGGTGAGCAATCACATCTGCCATTAACCCCTCTTCAACTACAGAACCGTTCCGCAATACACAAATATCCTCACACAGTTCGGATGCGACACTCATATCGTGGGTCACAAACAACATTTTAAAATCCATCGATTTTTGCAATGCTTTTAGCAATGTGATCATAGTCTCTTTTGAGGTTGGATCAAGTGCCGTAGTAGGCTCATCCAGTAGCAAAAGCTTCGGATGTGATCCTAAAGCAATCGCCACAACAACGCGCTGCAACTGCCCACCTGAGAGTTCAGGAGGAAACCGCTCCAGCAACGATACGTCCAAGTCGAGCATCGTAAAAAGCGCTTCGCATCGATCACGTCCCAAAAATATCTGATCTTTGATACGGGTCAACGGTGAAAGCGCCGTAAACGGATTTTGAGGAACAAGAGAGACGGTGTCGCCCCGTTTCCACTCAAAATCGGATCGTTTTTCAAGACGCATCTCCAACGGTGGGTCCAACAAACCCAGCAATGCTTTGAGACTCAAAGATTTACCGCTTCCGCTTTCCCCAACCAATGCCAATGAATGTCGAATTTCGAATGAAATATCAACCAATACCGTATCGAAATGTCCGATTCTAAGCCGATCGATATGGATAGAGTTCATGACGCTATTTTACCCAAATCTGTGTTAAACGCTCACATACATCACGCAAAACCTTTTCATCCATCATAACCCGCGCGATAAGGCGTATAATCGCTTTTTTAACCGTCGGCTGGCGGATTGCGCCGACATGGATTCCCATCTCGTTTTTTAGGATCTCTTGAAGCCGTATCACGTCACGGTTGTCGCCGATTTCAACAGGGACAATCAATCCCGCACACTCGATCCCCAGTGTCTCATAAACGATGTGTTGACGAGATCGGATCGCTTCACGCAAACTCTGCGTATGGGTTTGAATGTACTCCAACGCATGATGTGCCAATGCCGTGTCATATAGCGACGGTGCGGTCGCATAGATCACATTTTTTGCGCGGTTGATCAGATAATGGCTGATATGCGCCGATGAAAGGACATACGCACCGAAACTTCCGTACGCTTTTCCGAGCGTCCCCATTTTGACCATCAGCGGTGTCGGAGCGATCGCATAATAATCGAGTATCCCCATCAGGTGCTCTCCGATTACGCCGCTGCTGTGTGCTTCATCCAATATCAAAATACTCTCATACGCCATGGCAAGTTCAATGATCTCGCGGCTCACCCGATCTCCCCCCATCGAGTAGATCCCCTCTACCGCTACGATGACACGTTTGCCGCTAAAACGCTCCAACTCCTGTTGCAACGCCGCAGCATCGTTGTGCAGGAAAAAAATCACTTCCCCTTCACACATTCGAGCACCCGCGATACCGCTGGCATGGTACTCTTCGTCCATGAGTAACACATCCCCTTTGCGTACCAGCGCTTCGATGAGACCGATATTGGCGTTAAACCCGCTCCCCATGACGATTGAAGCTTCAAAGCCGTTCGCTTTGCATAACGCCTCTTCAAACGCCGCATGGATGGGATGGTAGCCATTGACCAGCATGGAAGCTTTAGGAGCGTGATCGGCATATCGAGAGAGGGTTTCACACGCTTTTCGGTGCAGCTGCGGATTTTCCGCCAATCCCAAATAATCGTTTGATGCGGCATCGATCAAGGCATCATCGCGTATATGGCGTTCACGGTAACGACCGGAACGCTGTAGCGCTTTGAGTTCGGATTCGTACGGGTGGTTCATCATAAAAACCGCTTTAGCACTTCGGTACACAGTCCCATCGCGGTACTCTCAAACCCGCGTACTTCACGGATGTAGGGTTTGCAAAACCCCTCCACCATACACGCTCCCGCTTTGCCTCGCCACTCACCGCTTTGCATATAGCGATCAATATCTGAGGGTTCAAAAGGGTTGAAAAAATAGCGGGTAATGGAAATATCACACAGTTCAAGACGGGGAGTTTTGTAGATCATGCAGGTAATAATATCGGTTTCGGAACCGCTTTGGGTCGCCAAAATAGCCCGAGCCTCCGCTTCGTCTTTGGCTTTGCGCAAAATTTTTCCCTGAGCTGTTACGACCGTATCAGCAACGAGCAGCGGATAATCTGCACATCCAAATTTCTCAAAATTGACTCGGTATTTTCCCAGTGTCGCTTGATAGACAAAGTTTTTGGGAGAGGTTGCAACGATGGAGTCTTCATCGTAGTCGATAGACTCTTGGATAAAAGGGATACCGGCCACTCGAAGAAGCTCGGCACGGGTGATTGAGGAGGACGCTAAGCGTATCATAGCTTAATATGCGTTTCGGAGTACCACACCGATAAAGATAGCGGTTACGCCGAGGGCAATATTGACAGGTACCATAGTTTTGGCGATCAAACCAAGAGCTTCTTTCGCCTCTTCCAAATTGCCTTCATGCAACGCTAATTCTGCTTTACGGCGACGAAACATCATTGCTGCGAGATTGAGCGTCATGATGAGCCAAATCGCCTCTTTGATATGGACGGTATTGTAAACGCTCATCGCGTATTCATCGATGACATGACCGGTTGCATCCATCGCTGCCGCACGGAATCCGAGTCCTACCGCCATCAATACGGCTGTAATAATGAGGGTTAAGACAAACGGAGTCACCAAGGCAAAAAGACGTTTGAGTGTATGCGCGGCACGCTCCAAACGGATTTTCGGATCGGCAATCATCGAGAGCGACTGATGTGCCGCAAAGCGGATGGCAATCATCCCTCCGACCCATATAACCGCACTGATGATGTGTAAAAATACGATCAAGGTACGGTGGTGAGCAAACGTTTCGATCAAAAATTCTTTCATTTTGAGAGCTCCTGTGTCACATATGCCAATGCCGATTCTTTGGCTTCAGAGAGTTTGCTGGCATCTTTTCCGCCTGCTTGGGCAAAATCACTCCGTCCGCCGCCGCCGCCTCCGAGGATCGGTGCAACTGCTTTGATCCAATCGCCCGCTTTGACGCTCGTATTTTTCGCCCCTGCCGCAATAAGAACTTTATCGTCTTTGACTTGGAACAAAATCACCGCAACCGAATCGTGCTGATTTTTCAACTCATCGATCCGTTCTTTGATGTCTCCCACCCCGAGTTCTGCGACTACAACCGCTGTTGAGCCGATCATCGACACGGCAAGCTCTTCTTTTGCCGACGATGCCAATGTATTTATTTCATGCTTGAGCGTTTTCACCTGCTCTTTGAGTCGCTCGATACCCGCCAAAACGTCGCGGTTTTTCACCGACGCTTCGACCGATTCCAAGAGGTGACGCTGCTGTTTAAAGAGATTGTATGCCGCATTACCGCACACCGCTTCGATACGGCGTACACCTGCGCTCACTCCGCTCTCTTTGACGATGACGAATGTTCCGATGGTTGCAGTGTTATCGACGTGGATACCGCCGCAAAACTCGACCGATGCCGTACCGAAATTGACAACACGAACCGTATCGCCGTATTTCTCACCGAATTGCGCTTTTGCACCGCATTTTTTTGCCTCATCGATACTCATCTCCCGAGTCATCCCCTCCAGTGCGTGGAAGATGTGATGATTGACCCGCTCTTCGACAAGAGCGATCTCCTCTGTACTCATCGCTTTTGGGTGGGAGAAGTCAAAGCGGAGGCGATTGTGCTCCACCAACGATCCCGCTTGAGCGATATGATCTCCCAAAATCTCATACAACGCCGCATGGAGCAAGTGAGTCGCGGAGTGATGTTTGGCGATCTCGTTACGCTCTGGATCGACGATTGCATCGACCGTTTCACCGACACTCAAAGTCGCTTTAGTTTCGATGTGAGAAAGGTTCAAACCGTGGAACTTTTTGGTATCCAAAACTGCCGCTTTGTCTCCGAGTTTTCCGGTATCGCCGCATTGTCCCCCGCTCTCCGCATAAAACGGAGTCTCTTCGAGAAGCACCCATCCGCGTTGAGAGGCATGGAGTTGATCAACCCGCTCAAAGCTCTCGGAGAGAAGTGAGAGAATTTTCACCGGTGCCTTGGTATATCCATATCCGATGAAAGTATTAACCCCGAACGTCTCCAAAAGGGCTTTGAAATCCCCCTCGACGTGAGCGTCTCCCGAACCTCTCCATGCCGCTTTCGCACGGGCGCGTTGTTCGCCCATCAACGCTTCAAATTTCTCAACATCGAGGCTCATATTCTTCTCACGAAGCATATCTTCGGTCAAATCGAGCGGGAATCCGAACGTATCGTAGAGTTTAAACGCCACTTCGCCGCTGAACACCTCTTTGGTATTTTCAAGCTCTTCATTGAACAACTCGATTCCCGATGCGATCGTTTTAAAGAACCGCTCCTCTTCGAGCATCATTTGCTCTTTGAGCACCGCCAGTTTTTCCACGATATACGGGTATTGTTTCCCCATCACTTCCGCAACGGTATCGGCAACTTCATACATAAACGGTTTAGTAAATCCGAGCAAATATCCGTGACGTACCGCACGGCGTAAAATACGGCGAAGAACGTATCCGCGACCTTCGTTCGAGAAGTTTGTCCCCTGTGCAAGCAAGAAGGTGACGGTGCGGATATGATCGGCGATAACACGGTACGAAGCACCGCTCGCATACACGTACGGTTTGCCGATCAGTGCTTCGACTTTACGGATAATCGGCATAAAGAGGCTGCTGTCGTAGTTACTGGTCACCCCTTCGAGTACCGCAGTAGCACGTTCCAACCCCATCCCCGTATCAATCGATGGTTTCGGCAACGGAATCAACGGACCATCTTTCACTTTTTTCTCATACTGCATGAAAACGAGATTCCAGATCTCCAAAAAACGGTCTCCGTCTCCCCCCATGTAGTCCTCAGGACCGTTAAACGCTTCCGCACCCTGATCGATGAAGATCTCCGAACACGGTCCACACGGTCCGGTATCCCCCATTTGCCAGAAATTGTCCTTATCGCCAAGACGCATGATGCGATCAGCGGCAATATGTTTTTTCCAGATTGCTTCGGCTTCATCATCAGACTCATGGACGGTTACCCACAGCTTTTCTTTAGGAAGCTTCATTACTTCGGTCACAAATTCCCACGCATAAGCAATCGCCTCCTCTTTGAAATAATCGCCGAAACTGAAGTTTCCGAGCATCTCAAAAAACGTATGGTGACGCGCCGTATGACCGACATTCTCCAAGTCATTGTGTTTACCGCCGGCGCGGATACAGGTCTGTGCACTGGTCGCACGCGGGTTGGCAGGGATCGGAATATCGCCCGTAAAGATCGACTTAAACGGAACCATCCCCGCATTGGTGAAAAGGAGGGTTGCATCATCAGGGACGAGGGGGGAACTCGGAACCCGTGCGTGTTGTTTTGATTCAAAAAAGGCTAAAAAAGCTTCGCGGACATCCATCATGGTTTACTCACCGTTAGTAAAAATTGCGCGATTATAGCGAAGATGGGTTTAAATAATGTAGAAAATCCCATCAGCATCCTTGAAAGCGACACGCGATGGCAGAAGTGCCAAAAGTCGCGTCAGCGATTTGCTGATGGGATTGAGGTTTTTTGCCTACTTTTTTGACGGAACAAAAAAGTAGCTAATCTTTTCACAAAAAGTTGACATAAAAGTATAGAAATGATACTATTTTTATATCTAAAATACAAAAGAAGTGAGAACCTCATCGTGACCTTTGAGTATGATCCTGATAAAAGTAGCTCCAACCTACACAAGCACGGCATCGACTTTGAAAGAGCACAGTTATTATGGGGTGATCCTAATGCGCTGGAAATCAGAGCGAAAAGTGATAGCGAAAGCCGATATGCGCTTATCGGCAAGATCGAAGAGAAAATTTGGATCGCGTTTTATACCTATCGCGGTGATAGTGTTCGGCTGATTTCGGTACGTCGAACGAGAGAAAATGAAAAAAGGATTTATGATGAAAGCTGAAGAATTAGACGCCCTATTTGACTCAGGCGAAGATATAAGTGAGCATCTCGATCTCACCACTGCCAAACGGATCGGCACACAACCGAAAAAAGTAAATGTCGATTTTCCCGAATGGATAGTTAATGCACTCGACATCGAAGCTAAAAAGATCGGGGTGACACGCCAATCGATTATCAAGGTTTGGATTGCTGAACGGTTAAAAGAGGAACAGGCGCATAAGGCGAGCTAAAATATTAATTTCTTTGTGGAATAAAAGGAATACACTTTATGTATGATAGCTGGTTGTTTAAAAAAGCATTACTTCTCTTTTTTGCTATTCCAATAATTTTGCTCATTACTATTTTTATTTTTGCTTTATCAATAGTAATAGTAGGAAATGTATACGATATTTTAAATCCTCTGTTAGTTGGAACGGATGATTTTGGACTGCCAATATTTACGTTGGCTTGGAGTGCAGTTATTACTGTGATCTCTCTCCCCATTACTACGTTTTTTGTAGTTAAAAAAATGAGGAAAGATTTCGACCAATCGGTTAAGTTACGAAAACGCTCGATTTAGAGCGCTAAACATCGCTTTAATCGAAGCGACAGTAATATCGTTATCGCATCCGACACCGAAAAATTTCTCCAAACTCTCCGTCTGAATCTCGATGTAGGCAACCGCTTCGGCACTGGAAAGCTCTCCTCGTGAGTGCTCGCTGTACGAGAGGATTTTGAATCCGTGAGAATACTCTTTCATTAAGGCATTTTTACACGCATCAATCGGACCGTTCCCCTCCCCTTCACTACGGATCAGCTTGCCGTTATGGGTGTATTCCAACACACATTTCGCCAAATGACCCTTGGCACTCTCTGAGATCACCGAGTAATCGATAAACTCAATGTCATGTGGCTCACCAAAATAGGTTCTTTCAAAAATCTCCAAAATCTCTTCGCTGGTAAGTTCGCGTCCCGCTTCATCGGTAACGTGCTGAACGATACGTCCGATTTCAGGGT
>NZ_JAEMQA010000118.1 GCF_022759005.1 Sulfuricurvum sp.
GCTATAATCCCGTTCTATTTTTTACACACAAAACAGGAGCATTGATGGAACAAACATTGTCAATCATCAAGCCAGACGCCGTTGCAAAAGGTGTTATCGGTAAAATTTTGGATCGTTTCGAAAGTAACGGCCTTAAAATCGCGGCTATGAAAAAAGTTCAACTCTCACGTCAAGACGCAGAAGCGTTTTACGCAGTACACGCTGCACGCCCTTTCTTCAACGATCTTGTTGATTTCATGGTAAGTGGTCCAGTCGTTGTATCAGTTTTGGAAGGCGAAAATGCCGTCCTTAAAAACCGCGATTTGATGGGTGCTACTAACCCTAAAGAAGCAGCAGCCGGAACTATCCGTGCAGATTTTGCCGAAAACATCGATGCTAATGCAGTTCACGGGTCTGATTCTCTTGAAAATGCAAAAAATGAAATCGCATTTTTCTTTTCAGGGCGCGAAATTTCGTAATCGTCATGAAAATAGCATTTAGAAAATTGAGCTCACAACCGCTTCATTTTGAGGTAAATCGTGACAATGCTCTTTTTTCGGGTGATTTAATCCTGAAAAAAAGCAATCTTGCTCAATTAAACGGTACAATTACAGGGAGTATTTCGATTCCTTGCGATATTTGTGCCGAAGAGGTAGAAAAACCTTTAAATGAAGAGGTCACTTTTTACCTTAGCGACGGAATATTCGAAGGCAATGATCCAGAACTGGACGTTGTTGAAATCGACCAATCTATTATAGATATGGAAGATCTTTTCCAGTCGGAAATCGAATTGATCAAAAGCGACTATTATTGTTGCGCAAACTGCGAAGGAACCTCGCTCGATCGAGAATTCTAACGAAATTTTTTGCAATGGTAAGTTAAAAGCACGGTTTACTGTGCGTGAGCATTGCGCTGAGCAAAACTCAGTGTTAACGTAGCCAAAGGGGTGAATTCCTTTGGCGTTTAAATCAAAGTAGAAAGGACTAAAAAGATGGCAGTACCTAAAAGAAGAGTGAGTCATTCACGCGCTGCAAAACGCAGAACTCATTATAAAATTTCTCTTGCTCGTCCGGTCAAAGACAAAGACGGCACATACAAGCTGTCTCACTATGTCAACCCGACAACCGGTGAGTACAAATAATCGATGATTAGAATTGCGATTGATGCAATGGGCGGGGACTTCGGTCCCGAACCGATTGTTAAAGGGACCATTGAAGCTCTAAAAGAAAAGAAGTTTCAACCGATTCTAGTTGGTAAAAAAGATGAGATTTTATCTTTATTACCCAAGGGCTATAAAGATAAAGTTTTAATTGTCGAAGCAAACGACGTCATCGATATGGCAGACGCTGCAACCGATGCACTAAAACGTCAAGAGAGTTCAATCTATAAAGCCGTTGAACTGGTCAGAAACGGTGAAGCAGACGGCGTTGTCAGTGCAGGACACAGCGGAGCGACCATGACGGTTGCAACGCTCCGTCTTGGGCGTTTGAAAAATGTTTTGCGTCCGGCTTTGGTCACTTCCATGCCGACAAAAAGCGGAAAACGGAGCATTCTGATGGATGCCGGTGCCAATGTCGATTGCAAACCAGAACACCTCTTCCAGTTTGGAATCATGGGCTATTTTTACGCCAAAGATATGTATAAAATGGAGCATCCGCGTGTCGGATTGCTTGCCAACGGTGAAGAAGATTCCAAAGGGAATGAAATCACCAAAGAGACCTTTAAGCTTCTTGAAGGTCAACCGGGCTTTATCGGTAACGTCGAAGGAAACAATATTTTCGACGGAAGCTGTGACGTTATCGTCTGTGACGGTTTTATCGGCAATCTCGTCCTAAAAGCTTCTGAAGGGGTCGCATCTACGATCAGTTTCTTTATCAAAGAGTACATTCGTAAATCGCCGATTGCAATTACCGGTGCCCTTTTAATGCGCAAAGTGTTTAAACTGTTAAAAAAAGAGATTGACTACGCTGAAATCGGCGGAGCCCCTTTGGTCGGTATCAAAGGGTGTGCAATCGTCAGTCACGGTAAAAGCAATCCAAAAGCGATTAAAAACGCTATCTTTCAAGCGATCCGTTACGTCGATAACGGTGTAAACGAACACATCGAAAAACGTCTTGAAGAACTCAAGCAATAATCGCCATCCCTTATAAAGGCTAATCATAAATGTATGCTGCATTTCGCTCTATAGGGGCATACGTCCCTTCAAAGATTCTCACTAACGCTGATTTAGAGACACTTGTCGATACAACAGACGAATGGATTACCAAACGCACGGGGATCAAAGAGCGTCATATCGCCGCAAACGATGAAACGACCAGCGACATGGGTGTCAAAGCAGCTAAACTCGCAATCGAGCGAAGCGGAATTGATAAAAGCCAAATCGATATGCTCGTATGTGCCACCATCTCTCCCGATTATTTTTGTATGCCATCCACTGCAGCCGTTATTTCTACAAAGTTGGGCTTAGAGAAAGTTACGGCGTTTGATATTTCTGCCGCATGTACCGGATTTGTTTACGCACTCTCCATTGCCAAGGCATTTGTCGAATCAGGGATGAAAAAAAACGTGCTCATCGTCGGTGCAGAAAAACTTAGTGCCATTACCGATTACAGCGATCGAGGAACCTGTATTTTGTTCGGAGACGGTGCGGGTGCAGCACTCATCAGCGCTACCGAAAACAAAGAAGAAGCGATCATTGATATCCACACCGGATCAGATGGCTCTTTTGCCGATCTGTTGATGACGCCAAACGGCGGAAGCGGTTCAATCCATGATGAGCTTGATCGTGAAGCGGCGGGATGCTTTATGAAAATGAAAGGGAACGAAACGTTCAAAGTCGCCGTTCGCACATTAACCAATGATGTTGTCGAGATTTTAGAGCAAAACAACATTGCCTCTTCCGCCATCAAACACTTCGTCCCGCATCAAGCCAACTACCGTATCATCAAGGCGGTCGGTGACGCCCTCAATCTAGCTGATGAACAAGTCGTACTCACGGTCGAAAAATACGGAAATACCTCCGGTGCTTCTATCCCGATGGCAATCAATGATATCTACGAATCAGGACGCCTTCAAAAGGGTGAATTGATGCTTCTCGATGCTTTCGGCGGCGGTTTGACATGGGGAAGTGCCCTTGTCCCGTTCGCCGGAAAAGGCAAATAACCATTTTCATTTGAACGCCAAAAGAATAAAATCCCTTTGTCTGCGCTAGTCGCTATGGCACTAAAGTTTGCCTCTTCGAGGCAGATTTTTAGGAGAAAATATGATCTACACAAACTCTCTCATTTATATCGAACGCCATGAATCGCAAATCCCTTGGCTGAAAATCTTTACGCATACCCCTCGTAAAGAGTTTTCCGAATGCAACATTGAAGAAAAACAAGCAATCTGGAAAGCGCTCGACATTATCGAAAAAGAGATGATAGAGTACTTCCGTCCGGCTAAAATCAATATTGCATCATTCGGCAATATGCTACAGCGTGTCCACTGGCATATCATGGCACGATTTGAAAACGATGAGTATTTTCCGGAACCGATATGGGGAGTCAAACAAAGAGATGGGTTTGTGCTAGAGGCTCCGATGGAGCCGTTTTTAGAGAAAGTAAAACGGGAGCTAACTTCCCGTTTTGATTAATAACGCGGTTTCACAGAGCGGTTTTGTCCGCTGAAACTGCGTGAACGCTCACCACGGTCATTTCCGCCGCGTTCTCCGCGATCTGAACGTTCACCACCACTGCTATTGCGGTCGTTATTGCCACGGTACCCGCCTCCGCTGCTGTTTCGGTTTCCTCCGCTACGGTTACGGTTAAATCCACCCGGACGACGACCGTTTCCACCACGCTCGTTTCCGCGACGCTCAAGGTTATGAAGAATTTTTTCCAAACGCTCCGCACTAATACCGATTTGATTCGGTCCTTGAACTTTATTTTGTTCCATTAATACCGAGATCAATTTATACGCGATTTGCTCCATATCGTACTCTTCTTTGAGGAGATCAAGTACTTTGTGCGCTTCATCATAAACGTGTTGTTTTTCAATATCGGCGAGGAGACGGCTGACTTGCGCCTCTTTTACGTCATGTTTACTTGGGATATACGCATGTTCCATTGTCGTACCCACTTTTGAACGGATACGTTGAAGCTCTTTAAACTCTAATGGAGTCACAAGGGTAATTGCTACCCCTTTTTTACCCGCACGTCCGGTACGTCCGATGCGGTGAACGTAGCTCTCGGGATCAAATGGGATATGGTAATTGAATACGTGGGTAACACCGTCGATATGCAATCCGCGGGCCGCAACGTCGGTTGCGATCAACACATCGATAGCATCGGTTTTGAGCCCTTTGATAACACTTTCGCGACTACGTTGTTCCATATCGCCATGAAGTCCTTTTGCCGAATACCCTGCTGCCGAGAGGACATTAGAGAGACGATCCACCTCTTTTTTGGTACGGCAGAAAACAACCGTTTTTTGGGCGTCTTCCGCGTCCATCAATCGGATAATCGCATCATCACGCTCTGACTCCTCAATTACATAGTATTGTTGAGCAATATCGGTGTTCGTCGTTTCCGTTTTGGTGATAGAGGCAAAATACGGGTTCACCAAAATACGTTCCGCCAATTGTTTGATCGGGGTCGGCATGGTTGCGGAGAAAAGCAATGTTTGACGCTCACTCGGCAAATAGGTGAAAATTTCGTTAATATCATCCAAAAAGCCCATATCAAGCATTTCATCCGCTTCGTCCAAAATAACGGTTGAAGGGGCAAACCCTTTTAGCATATCGCGGCTAAGCATGTCGAGCAAACGACCCGGAGTCGCGATAATAACCTGCGCTCCGCGCTCAATCAAATCAATTTGACGATTGTACGAGCTTCCTCCGTAAATCGTTACGGTGCGAATGCCCAAGTTTTTACCGAATTTAAAAATTTCATCGCTCACTTGGTTTGCAAGTTCGCGCGTCGGAGTGATAATGAGGGTTTCAATCCCCCCCTTTAGATGCATTTTGTTCAAAGTCGGAAGACCGAACGCGGCTGTTTTTCCGGTACCGGTGTGAGCTTGCCCGACAACATCGCGCCCTTCCATGATTACAGGGATAACCATTTGCTGAATTGGGCTTGGAGTGGTAAATCCTGCATAATTGATGCTTTGCATCAACTCGCGGCGAAGACCGAAGGTCTCAAATGTCACCAAATTATCTTCGGTAGTTTTGTGTGTATTATTCATAAATATCCCTTTATAGATACGCCATCGGAAAGTGTTCCGACCAGTTACGCTTGCCCTTACGGGGGAGAAAATATGCAGATAAGTCCCATCTTATCTTCGAGGGTACCTTGGAAGACGATACAAGCTATCGCATTAAAAGGCACCCGAAATTCAAATGGAATTATAGCGAATTTTTGCATAAACGTCCCTGATGGTATCACTATACTAAAAGATAAAGATAACCTTTAGTTTCAAATCGTTTCAAATATGTGGTAAATATTTAATCTTTGACGATTATACTTCCAAAAATTTCTCATAGGAGCGTACGCGATGTATAACGTTAAAATTGAAAAAGAGTGCGGCTGTTTCAAACGAAGCGGTATGGAGAGTATAAAATCTTTCGAAAACAAAGATGATGCGATGGTTGAAGCACAAGAGTGGGCTGCGGAAATGAACGAAACATTTTGCCAAAAACACAATTTTTCAATCGTTGAAGAGGGAAATGATCTTATTATTAAAGTCGAAATGTCCAACTGATTGAACGCCAAAGGAATAAAATCCCTTTGGCTACGCTAGCCGCTATGGCACATGTAGCGAAGTGAAAAGCCTAACGTAGTGCAGGCAAAAGCTTGCCCTAATCGGGTAGAAACTTTCTATATTTAGAGTTTTACATTTAGCTTTTTAATAACCATTTTCTTCGACCAAATCGGATCTTTGAGATCAAGCATCTCACGCACTTCATCATTCACCAATCGATACGAAACGACAATATTGACACTCTGTGCTCCATCAGGAATCGATAAAGAAAAAGCTTTTGAACCCTGTGCTGGGATTGATATCGCTTGTATTGTTTTTTCCGCCAAATGAGGTACAGTCGGTTTTCCCCGTTTGCTGAGATAATGGCTTGTTAACGAGACAACGTCATTTTTAATCACCTTGCCAGCACTAATGTATTGCGCTTCAATCAAGATTTCACGTGATCCAAATCCACTCGGTAGCGCATGAGGCTGAGGATTGGTTAAAACAACATCTAAAACAGAAGCGCTTTTACGGGTCTCGACATTCAGCGCATTCAACCACATACTCTCTACATGTCCGCCAACAAAACCGTGTTCTCGAACGGGTCGTTTGCGTGCTTTGCCATTATCGATTGGTAGGGTTGAAGCCACTCCCTCTTTACGAGGTCCCATGTGGCAATCGACACACGCTTTTGTGCTGTTTTTAAATGATGTTATGGCACACTATACAATTAATCCCCTCAACGATTGCGTCACTTTTTATCGCTTTGGAAGCGGCTGTATCTTTATCCAAATGGAGTGCCGCTATCGCTTCGTATTCAGCGTTCGTGGAGGTAACACTGATACGCGGGTTATGGCAGGTAGCACACTCAATTTTGATCGTATTGAGTGATTTACCGCTACTTTTTCGGGCAACATAATCAATAGTTTTTTGAAAATACTCATCATTGCCGTAATGGGATTTCGCATGCCACGAATTATCCCACTGCTTTACGATAGGGCTATGACACGCCTTACATTTTCCGGAATCTTTATATTTATCTGCAACTTGTACCACTTCCGTAGCAAAAAGACCAATACTTACAACACTCAACAGCCATATAAGACGCATTCATTCTACTTATCGATGATTATTCAACCAAACCATTAACCCTTTTTGTGCATGAAGACGGTTTTCCGCCTCTTCGAAAATAACGCTTTGTTCTCCATCCAATACCGCTTCGCTCACTTCGATACCGCGATATGCCGGAAGGCAGTGCAAGAAGATAGCATCTTGTGCAGCCAAAGCCATCAATGCTTCATCAACGATATATCCTTGGAACGCACGAAGACGCTGTGTTTTTTCCTCTTCTTGCCCCATGGATATCCATGTATCGGTTGTCACGACGGTAGCACCCGCAACGGCTACCTTCGGATCATTGGTAATCGTGATTTTTGCACCGCTTTGTTCAGCAAATCTCATTGCATCTTCGATGATTAAAGGATCGCATTCGTATCCTTTAGGAGTTGCAACACGCAGTTCAAACCCCAGCTTGCCAGCTAACATCAACCACGAATGGGTCATGTTATTTCCATCCCCCACATACGCAACGATCGGATTTTTATCTTTGCCGCACTCCATCATCGTCATATAATCGGCCAACAGTTGAACCGGATGGTAACTGTCGCTCAAGCCGTTGATAACAGGAACTTTCGAATAGCGTGCAAACTCTTCGAGCATCGACTGCTCATAGGTACGAATCATCACCATGTCACACATAGAGGAGATCACACGAGCGGTATCCTTGACCGGTTCACCGCGTCCGAGATGGATGTCACGATTGGAAAGAAACAGAGCATGCCCTCCAAGCTGGTACATTCCCACTTCAAAACTGACACGAGTACGGGTAGAACTCTTCTCAAAAATCATCGCCAATGTTTGGTTTGCCAAACGGGGGGTAAACACTTTGGATTTGATCTCTTTTTTGATCTCTAATCCGAGTTCCAAAATCTCTAAGATCTCTTCTTTGGTGTAATCTTTTAACGTTAAAAAGTGTCTCACGTTATTCCTTATATACAAAAAACAATCATATCATAAAATTATTTCATTAACAATTTTAATTCAGTTAGGCTAATAGTGCTGCCACTTCTTTGGCGTGATAGCTGATGATAATATCTGCACCGGCACGTTTGAACCCGATCATCGTCTCCATCATCACACGGTTATAATCGATCAACCCTGCGGCTCCGGCATGTTTAAGCATCGCGTATTCGCCGCTCACATTGTAAACCGCCAACGGTAACGATGTGGCTTCACGGATATCGCGAATGATGTCCAGATATGCCAATGCCGGTTTGACCATCAAAATATCGGCACCCTGTGCCTCATCGACCATACTCTCACGGATCGCTTCTCGACGGTTTGCCGGGTCCATCTGATACGTCGATCGATCGCCGAAACTTGGAACCGATTCCGCTACATCACGAAACGGTCCATAATAGCCGCTGGCGAATTTCGTCGAGTAGCTCATGATCGGAAGATTCACATATCCTCCGCCATCAAGCGCATCACGCAGTGTCGTAATGATTCCGTCCATCATTCCTGAAGGTGCAATCATATCGGCACCCGAGCGTGCATGAACCAATGCCTGCTGCGCCGAAATGCCCAATGTCAGATCATTATCAACCGTCTCATGCACGTGATCGAGAATGCCGCAATGTCCGTGATCGGTATATTCGCAAAAACACAAATCGGTCACCACAAACATTTTAGGAAAAGCATGTTTGATGGCGCGGACCGCCGTAGCGATAATCCCGTGATCGCAGAGTGCATCGGAACCGACAGAGTCTTTGACTGCCGGGATACCGAATAATATAATCGAATGGATTCCGAGTGATTGAAGAAGCTCACACTCTTTTAAAATTTCATCCAATGACATCTGAAAGACGCCCGGCATCGAAGCAACTTCGGTTTTAATCCCCTCCCCCGGCCGGACAAACAACGGATAGATGAAATCATTTACCCCGACATGGGTTTCACGAACCAAGGAACGCAGTTGGGAATTGAGGCGGGTGCGGCGAAAACGCTCCATAAATGTGACTCCAATGAGAAAATAAGGAGTAGATTGTATCGCCAGTTACTTTAATAAACCATTTTTTAGAAACACCTATTATAATGGCACTAATGAAAACGACAACACTTTTTGAAAAATCATCAATAGCCAATCTCCCGAGTAAATACGGTCATTTTAAAATCCGCGTTTACAAAGAGGGGATTCAGGAACATTTAGCCGTTTTTACGGAGAATTTCGAGCGCCAAGAATCACCGCTCGTCCGGATACACTCTGAATGTCTGACCGGAGATACATTCGGCAGCATCAAATGTGACTGTAACAATCAGTTACATAAAGCACTTGAGCTCATCGCCCATGAAGGCGGATTGATTATTTACCACCGTCAAGAGGGGCGAAACATCGGACTTCTCAACAAGGTCAATGCCTACTGCCTCCAAGATCAAGGGCGCAATACGATCGAAGCCAATGTCGAACTCGGGTTTGCCCCCGATCAACGTACCTATGAGGTTGTCGGAGAAATTTTCAAAGACTTCGGGCTTACCAAAATTCGTCTATTGACCAACAACCCGGCAAAAGTGGACGTAGTAGAGGGGCTAAATGTTACCATCACCGAAAGAATCCCCGTCATTATCAGCCCGAATCCTCATAATGAGGGGTATCTCAAAGTCAAAAAAGAGCAAATGGGGCATGATTTATGAGTCATTTAGCGCAACTACTATCGGCTCATAACCTTCCACTCCCTGAAAATTTTGTTGAAAAAGCGGAACACTATAAGGCATTACTGGAGAAATGGAATAAAATCCATAATCTAACAGGGGCGAAAACCTCAGCGCAAATCGATCAGTTTATCCTCGATGCCGCAATCCCTGTTAGCTTTCTTCCTCCGATCAAAAAAGGGATGGACATCGGAACCGGAGCCGGATTCCCGGGGATGATTTTGGCTCTTGCGCTCCCGCAGACCCATTTTTCTCTGGTCGAACCGCTCTCGAAGAGAGCCAGTTTTTTGCAATTCGTCAAAGCCGATTTGGGGCTGGAAAATGTAGAAGTCAAAGCGTGTCGTGTGGAACAGCTCCCCAGTGAGCCGTACGATTTCATCACTTCGCGCGCCGTAACCGATACCCAAATGCTTCTAAAGCTCTCAGAACCGTTTTGTAGTGAGGGGACCCTTTTGCTCTTTTACAAAGGGGAGAAAGTGTATGATGAAATCGATGAAACACTGGACTGTGAAATCATTGAAGCCAAAAATCGCCATTATTTACTGATAAAGAGATAAGGTCATGTTAAAAATGTTGTTATTTGCCGCTCTGTTGTTCGGCGTCTATTATATTTTTTTTCGAAAAGAGAGTTTAACCTCTTCGTCCTCCTCCGATAATGCGCCCGAGGATGCGATGATACCCTGCGCTAAATGCGGCACCTACGTACAATTCAAAGAGACATTGACGCGCGATGGAAAACACTACTGTTCGCGTGAATGTTTGGAAGGCTAAACATGCTCTTATTCGGTCACCCTTACGTTGCATCACAGCCGTTTTACCACATTGACTCTACCGAAGCGTTGCGCCATACACCAGCAAACTCGGTGATAGCGCTCTATTTTTCTCCTGAAAATCTCGATATTATGGAACATTTGCGCAAAAACTCTGTTCGATTTGCTTTGCATGTGGAAAATGCGGTAGATGCCATTATCGGAGAGAATTTGGGCGCTTCATATTTGATCGTCCTCCCTCGCGATGCAGAAGAAATTCAAAAAGTAGCGGAACACTACCTCTTTGATGCCAAAGTGTTAGGCTATATTGATGATGTAAATGATTTAAATGATTTGATCGAGATGCGCGTAGATGGTGCGATCTTCAGCGATTCAATTATCAAGATTACCTCGTAGACCCGTTCGTGGTGAGCCTGTCGAACCATGAATTTGCCCTTCGACGAGCTCAGGGCGAACGCTATACTTAATGTACCCACTCGCGTTTGAGGTCTTTGTCCAAACATGCCAAAATCTCATACCCAATCGTTCCGACGGAACGGGCATACTCGTTGGCGTTATCAAAAATGAGCAACTCCTCTTTGTCGCTTGAGAAGGCCGCATTATCCATCGAAATACGTCCGCGCAAGGCAATCCCCTCAGGAGTGCTAAAACGGTTCGATGCAAGCCGATCCAAACCGTTGGCGTATCCGACATCATAGGTGCTGATTACCTCATCATTTTGAGCTTCGTAGATGCCGTTATATCCTACCCTTTGTCCGGCTTTGACCACTCTACTGGCGATGCGGTTTCCCCACAACGACAAGACGCTTTTAAACGCCGGCTGAGGCAATGTCGGATCCATTTGCAGACATCCATACAGTGCGATACCGACCCGTACCATATCATCAGAGCATTCGCAAGAGCGAAACGTCCCCGCAGAGTTGGAGATATGAAAACGGAGTTTCCATCCGTATTGTTCCGCCAGATGAAGCGCCTTAGGTTTTAACGCATCGAATGTCCGGCGCTGCCAATACCACTCGCTGCTAAGAGTATCAGCGGCTCTGAAATGGCTCATCATACCGATGCATACCAATCCCTGCTCCGCCATTTTTGCAAACGCCTCTTCGAGCTGTTGCGGCGAAATTCCGTTGCGGTGCATCCCCGTATCAATTTTGAGCTCAACACGTGCTCCTCTGGGATAACGCTCTATCTCTTCGAGCGAATTAATCGCATAACTGAATTTCGGATGAACGTGCGTGGCAATCTCTCCCAAAATCAAGACACCATCAAAATACTCAGCGATCTCCAAAGCTTCTCTCTCCAACCGAACCACAGCGTGTTTCACCCCATAGCGCGATGCGGCTTGTGCGATCAATACGGATCCGTGACCGTATGCGTTATCTTTTAAAACAACGGCTATTTTATCTTTTCCACCGACTTGATGTGCGATAATGTCAAGATTATGTTTTAGTGCCTCTCGGCTCAATTTAATAGTTCCCATAAAGGAATTATATTCTAAGGATTGTTAATGCGCTATTTCCCCGCCGAATTTGAACCTCAAAGTTTTGTCCAACTCATTTTTCCCCACAGCCAAAGCGATTGGGCACCCTATCTCGAAGAGGCGAGAGCGTGTTTTGTGAATATCGCATCGGCTGTTGCCCGCTATCAACCTTGCCTCATTGTGTGTGATGATGTAGATCTCGTTAAAAGCTACTTCGCCGATCAAACCAACTTGATTTTCACCCAGTATCAAACCAACGATACGTGGGCTCGTGATTGCAGTGCTCTCACCGTCATCGACGAAGAGGAAGAAGAACCGATTTTGCTTGATTTTACCTTTACCGGATGGGGGGGAAAATTTGACGCCTCGCTCGATAATGGTATGAGTGCCGCTATCGCACCGATCTACGGCGCACCGATGGAAAAAATCGATTTGATTTTAGAAGGGGGAGGCGTCGAGTCCAACGGTATCGGCTCACTCTTGGTGACTGCCGAAACACTCCTTAACCCAAATCGAAACGCCCATTTGGATAAAAAAGGGATGGAAAAAGAGCTCAAAAAACATTTCGGTATAGAGCAAATCTTATGGCTAAATCACGGTTATCTTGCGGGAGATGATACCGACAGCCATATTGATACCCTTGCCCGTTTCATCGATACCGATACCATTATGTACGTCAAATGTGACGATCCAAATGATGAGCACTATGAAGCCCTAAAAAAGATGGAAGAGGAACTAAAAACACTGCGGGATTTGGAGGGAGAACCGTTCAACCTCATCGCATTGCCGATGACAACGCCTACTTATTACGACGGCGAACGGTTACCGGCTACTTATGCCAATTTTCTCATCATTAACGATGCGGTTCTTTTGCCGGTCTATAACGATCCACACGACGCTGAAGCAATCGCAATCTGTGAGAAGGTCTTTAGAGACCGCAAGATCATCCCTATCGATTGTTCGGTCCTCATCCGCCAGCACGGATCGCTTCACTGCGTTACAATGCAGTTTCCCGAAGACGTATCATTACGGGTGGAATAAAATCCCCCCTCACTTAACACTAATGTAACACTACTTTCTTACAATTCTTCATATTTACTTAAGGATTTGAAGTATGAAGAAACTATCTCTCCTCTCCATGGCGGCGGTTGCTGCCCTCGCTAGCGAACCTATCACAATCCAAAAAATCACCGTTGAAGCCGATGCACCCAAAACCGATGCAAAAAGTGTCTCTTCGGATGAATTGGTAAAATTCTCACGTCAATCGGATTTGGGCGAAATGCTCTCAGGAGTTCTTCCTGAAATTACCCATGTTCGTACAACGGCAATCGGAAACGATATTGTTTTACGCGGATTCAAAAAAGACAATCTAAACGTAACCATTGATGATGCCAAAGTATGCGGTGCCTGCCCAAATCGTATGGACCCACCTGCTATGCACGTCTCTTCAAGCCAAATTGCCACGGTTGAAGTGCAAGAAGGTCCGTTTGACGTCACTCAATTCGGAAGTTTGGGCGGTAAAATCAACGTTGTCACCAAAGACCCAGAGAAAGGGTTGCACGGAGAAGTTTCGGCAACTCTTGGCAGTTATGATTACCGTAAAATCTCGACGACTGTCGAAGGGGGCAATGATTCCATACAAGCGCTCGTCGGATACAGCCGTGAAACCAGCGGCCAATATAAAGACGGTAACGGACAAACCATGACCGAACAGGCAGACAGTGCAACTATGGCAGGGCAGCACTACTCCTCAGCACATAAAAATGATGATGCCTATGCGCGACAAAATTTTTGGGCTAAAATTGTTGGTAATATCAGTACTAATCAGAAATTCACTCTAAGCTATTTCGGCGACCGCGCCGATGATGTCCTCTATCCCCGCTACCCGATGGATGCACTTAAAGACAATACGGATATGCTTAAAGCCAAATACCAACTGTTTGATTTAGGATCTTTTTCGCATGAATTAATGGTCGAAGCCTATCACTCCAAAGTCGAGCATGAGATGGGAACCGATTTTAGAGCCAGTGCGACAGATGCAGCCCATACTATTGTCTCTCCTATCGATGCTACAATTCAAGGTATCCGTGTTGAAAATAGTGCCACTGCAAGTGAGACCGATGTAACCCTCGGAATCGATCTATCTAAGCGTAACTGGAACGGAACAAAAGGAAGCCGACTCAACCCATATGCTACCGTACAAATCCCTGATGCCGATACCGATAATATCGGTCTCTATGCCAAGGCATCTCATACGTTCGGTGCATTGGATATCAATGGCGGAATTCGCTATGATGACACAAGTATCGATGCGGATCAATCGTTGATGGCAAGTGCAAAAGATCGAGATTACTCTGATCTAAGCGCGAATGTCTTAGGTCGTTATCATTACAGCAACAGTGGAAATTTCTTTGTAGGATTGGGGCAATCTTCCCGCGTTCCCGATGCAAGAGAACTCTATTTTGCAGGCG
>NZ_JAEMQA010000076.1 GCF_022759005.1 Sulfuricurvum sp.
AACCGATCAATTTTGCGCAAATGTACCGTGAGCATAAAGCCCACACCGATTTCAAAGGCAAAAGCAGCAGCGACTGGGATGAAAAATCTGCCGATATGGCAGCCTCCGTCATCAACAGTCCCTACGTGAACGACTTCATTTCCCGTATGAATATCACCGGAGATGAAGCGGTTCTCGACATCGGATGCGGACCGGGTACTCTTGCTATCCCTTTGGCAAAAAGGGTCAAAGAGGTGATCGCCATCGACTTCTCTGCGCAAATGCTCGAAGAGCTAAAAATCTATGCAGCGCGTGAAGGGGTGACTAATATTAAAACATATCACATAGGGTGGGAGGATGATTGGAGTGATCTCCCGCAAGCGGACATCGTCGTAGCATCCCGTTCGATGGAAGTTCACGACATCGAAGCCGCCCTTGTCAAAATGTCCTCTCATGCTTCTAAGGCGTGCTACCTCACCTACAAAGTGGGAGGGAGTTTCGTCGATATGAATATCCTTGATTACATCGGCAAAAAGGTGAAAACCAAGCCCGACTACTGGTACATCCCGATCATCCTCTACTCTCAGGGCTACCTCCCCCGTATCGATTACATCGAAACAGGTCGTGGAAGTGTTCGTGCAGGTAATGAGGAGGAGTTCGTTGAATCGCTGATATGGAGCGTCCATGAGTTGAACGACGAGCAAAAAACCAAAGCCCGCCAATACTACCGAGATGTCATTGTCGCACAAAACCGCCCTCCCCGATCCGTCAATTGGGCATTTATTGGGTGGGAGACCTCAATATGATACTTCTCAATGACCATGAGCTTGAAACTCTCCTCGCTGAAGATGTCCCGTACGGTGATCTCACCACCGCATCACTAGGTATCAAGGATCAATGCGCTCGCATCACTTTCGCCACCCGGGAACGTCCTCTCGTCGTCTCCTGTACCGAAGAGGCGGTACTGGAGTGGATATGATCGTCACCTCATCACCTTACAGCGCAGAACCTGCCGACATCAAAGTGAGAATCGAACCGCTATGAACACCCTGAGCGCCATCCTAACTGCCATCACAGCCTCCGAACACCTCAGCATCCTCACCGTTGCTGTGGGGGAAGATCATTTTCATCTCCTCCTCGCCGAACAGTGCCATGACACGATAGGAACACCGCTCACCTTGGCATTCAAAGAGACCGAAGTACTCCTCACCCCAACTTCTACCACTACAACCGCCAATATTCAGCGCGCCGTAGTTAGCACAATAGAACAAGGGAGCGTCCTCTCCCAAATCACCCTCGCCTATCACGAATACACCCTTACCGCCCTCGTTCCGACACTCACCTTTAATACTCTGAGCATTGACGCGGGGGATGAAGTGTTTTGGATGGTAAGTCCAAGCGAAATATCACTACTGCGAGGTCATCATGGAATCTGAATTTTTGAGTACGATGGCACTCACTTTTAAACTTGCGGCGATCACGACCGCTATTTTGCTGTTTATCGCGATTCCTCTCGCCTCTTTTTTGGTCTTCTCCAAAATGCGCTTCAAAAGCATCATCGAAACGATCGTGAGTATGCCACTCGTATTGCCCCCTTCGGTACTAGGATTTTATCTCCTCCTCGCGTTTAGCCCTGCTTCTGCCATCGGGAATTTTTTGACCGAACACGGGATACACTTAGCATTTAGTTTTGAGGGGCTGGTGATCGGTTCCGTCCTCTTTAGTTTGCCGTTTATGGTGCACCCGATCCAATCCGCCCTCGCGCAAGTCCCCCATTCTATTTTTGAAGCCTCCTATACTTTGGGCAAATCGAAATTTGAAACGATGGTGCGCGTCATCCTCCCTATGATCCGTAGCGGTCTGATTTCGGGGATTACCCTCGCATTCGCCCATACTGTTGGAGAGTTCGGAGTCATCCTGATGATCGGTGGCAATATCCCGGACGAAACCCGAGTCGCCTCCATCGCTATCTATGACGAAGTCGAGTCGCTGAACTATGCGATGGCGCACCAATACGCCCTTACCCTCTTTGTCGTCACCTTCTCGATACTGCTGCTGGTCTACACCCTCAACAAAAAATCGCTTGGAGGGATTCAATGATTACGATCGATGCCAAAAAGAATCTCCACACCGCAACGGGAGATTTGGAAGCACACTACGAGCTCTCCGTTTCCAACGGCGAGTTTATCACCCTGTTCGGTACTTCAGGAGCGGGTAAAACGACCCTATTGCGATTGATCGCGGGATTAGAGAAACCCGATAGCGGAATCATCGAGGTGAACGGCGACGTTTGGTTTGACAGCGCACGCCGTATCAACCTCCCACCCCAACAACGCAGTGTCGGCTTCGTGTTCCAAGACTACGCCCTTTTTCCGAGCATGAGTGTGCGTGAAAATCTCCTCTTCGCGGCTGAGAATGAGGAACAGCGGCGAAATGTCGATGAGCTGATTGAACTCGTCGAACTCTCCGCGCTCTCAGATCGTCACCCCGACACCCTCTCAGGGGGGCAAAAACAGCGGGTCGCATTGGCTCGTGCATTGGTACGTCGCCCCAAGATATTGCTCCTCGATGAGCCTCTCTCGGCACTGGATCCCTCTATGCGCCAAAAGCTCCAAGATGAGCTTGCGCTGATCCATTCCAAATTAGGGGTAACCACCCTACTGGTCAGTCATGATATTACCGAAACGGTGAAACTTTCCGATCGTCTCGCATCGGTCGCATCTGGGCAAATCGAAAAGATATGTTCTCCGATGGAATTTTTCTCTCCCCATGCCCTCAGCGGCAAACTTCAGCTTGTCGGCGAAGTGCTCAAGATCGAAAAGGACGATCCCGTCTTTATCATCACCCTTCTCGTCGGCTCTTCCCTCGTCCGCACCGTAGCGAGTGCCGATGAAGCATCCTTGCTCAGCGTTGGAGCTCATGCGATTATTTCTACCAAAGCGTTCAATCCGATCCTCATTCCTGTGACTAAGAGAACTACTTCACTGTTGATTTGACCTTTTTTGATCTCGTTGGGTGCACTTGTTTTCATGACACTCCTTTGTTATTACTGTGAATGTCTACGGTTATGTACTCACCCCTGAAAAACTAAATACATCCCTAATGAGCGGATAAACTGCTCTACCCTCTTGAAGCGATAAAGCAACTAGAAGAAAAACGGCAAAAAAACGAATTTATACCACTTTGTATAAAGATCAACACTCGCATTTCATATCGCTAGCTTTGAACCCTTCGCTTATCTGACGATGGGTGAGAAAAAACTCATCGACCACTGCGCGGAAATGGATGGGATCATCGATACGGTTTATTTGATCGCGTAACGCTGAAGCCCCTTCATACCCTTTGGAATAGGTATGTACGTGTTTGCGAAATGTCACAACACCGCGTGCTCCATAAAAGTTCACCATACCATCCAAATGTTCCATAATGATAGCATGTTTGATCAGTGGATCAACCGTCGCACTTCCGGATTTCAGCTGATGAAAAATCCACGGTGCCCCTACCGCTCCACGGCCGATCATAATACCATCGCATTTGGTGTGTTCGAGTACCCATTGCGCCTTCTCAAAGGAGTCAATATCCCCATTGGCAATTACGGGAATACCGATAGCGGCTTTAATCTCACCGATGGCGTCATAATCAACAGGTGCTTTGAATTTTCCTACACGGGTACGCCCGTGAACTGCAAGAAAATCAGCACCGCACGATTCGACCAATTTGGCAATCTCGATATGATTTTTCGACTCGAATCCTAAGCGTATTTTGACACTGAGAGTCGATTTATTGGAGTTTTTTTTGATTGTCTCGATAATCCGTGCCATACGAGGTAAATCGTTCAACAATGCACTCCCCGATCCGTGACAGACGATCTTCGGCACCGGACACCCGCAGTTGAGATCGATAATGTCTATATCATCTACCCCATTGAGTACCTCTACGGCACCTCGGACTATATCCTCTTCCGCTCCGGCGATTTGAACCGAATAGGGATCTTCGTTGGGACTGCGTTCTAACATTTTGATCGTTTTAGCCGATCCGTATGCGAGTGCATTGGAGCTGATCATCTCACTGACCGTCAAATCGGCACCGAATTTTTTGACGACATTGCGAAACGGTAGATCGGTGTATCCGGCTAAGGGAGCAAGAGCATAAACGGGGGTTGAAAAATCAAGTTTGGGAGTCATACAAAATTACCTTGGAGAAAGGGAGCGCAAATGCGCTGCCGCTGTGGTTAACAACTGCGACGAAGGAAGATCGCGATGTCGTAGTGTTTGTTCGCTTTTTTAAGATCACGGTACGCTTTGAAAATCAAATAATCGTTATTGGCCGTATTGTTTAAAATCTCATTTGCCGTATCGATCATTTGCAAATCATAAAGGGTGTAGAAGTACCCTTCCATCGCGTCATCGTTTTGTTCACTGAGCATCTCGAACAAGCGGATACGTTGTTCTGGAAGCATGTTTTTTGCCATTGCTTCGGAGAGATCGATCCAATCATTGCTATCGAGTTTCATAGAGGTTAAAAGAGGTACTAACTCTTCATTAGCGATTTGGATACCGTTTTCACTTGCATTAATCCGTTGGAGGAAATCGATCAAAGATGCTTTGGTAAAAAGGTGTTTGAACTTCATAATCGAACCGACCGATGCAGTTTTCACATAGGTTTCATACGCTTTCGCACAAACAATCTCACCGTAGCTATCCGGACGGGATAAGATACTATCTGCATCAATTTCACCGCGTTCGAAACGGTTTAGATTATTTTGGATAGCGATTGACGTCGTTGAAGGCAAATGAAACTTTTTAATATCCACTTTTTTATTCTCTTTGACATCCCGCATCAGTTGCAATACGTCATCGATTTTTTCGTTTCCGATAGAGCGGAGGGTATCAAAAGGGATCAACAAAGAGTGATCGATCAATTTTCCCATCAATTTGTACGGTTCGCTTTTATAAACATAATTGCGCTCCCTTACTCCGAGCAATGCATCACGGAGTGCATCGATCATTTTTTCATGATCTTTATTCAAACGGCGAAGCTTGAAATTTCCGACAAGGGCATAAACTCCCATATGAAGCAAGCTCGCAAGATACATAATAATGAGCGGCACGACGACCCAAAATGCAACCGGCAAGTTCGGGAAATGGATCCCCAATAAATCAAATGAAATCGCTTCATTGTCGATTGAATAAACCGCAGCAGCGACTAATATTATTAAAATTAACGATGCGATAGTATACCGTTTGAGCTGCATTATTAATCCTTTAGTGTTTGTTTTTTTCGACGATCGGGCGGCAGACGATACAATATTTAGCGTGTGGTTTTACTTTTAAACGCTGAAAACCGATGTCATCTTCACACATTTCGCAAATACCGTATTGCTTCGATTTTATCTTTCCAAGAGCCACTTCGATCTCTTCAAGTTCATGCATTTGCTGCGAACCGATCGCATTTTCGACCATATTATCATTGCTGGCAGAGGCAAAATCACCTTCGTCATTTAATTCCATCTCACGTAATTGATTCATTTCACTCTCAACGCCGGTAAGATTTTTGATTATCTGAGCTTTACGTGTCAGCAATATTTCCTCAAAATACTGCAACTCATGGTCTCTCATCAATGCTCCTCATTTGTGATACGGATGGTTTGCCAACAATGAATAGGCACGGTAAATCTGTTCTAACAGTACCGCTTTGGCGATTTTGTGACTCATCGTCATCTCCGAGAGACTGATAGCCGCATCGCATTGGTCTACGAAACTTTTTTCAAAGCCGTAAGCCCCGCCTATAAAAAATTGCACCGAAATTTTATCACTTATAAGCTTACTAAATGCAAAACTATCCATTCTTTTCCCATCAGGATGGAGTGCAATCGAGTAATTTTTTCCCAACATGGGCGATAATAATTTCGAATACGCGGCTTGAGATGCTTCGGCACTGATTGTGTGCGCTTTAACTACCTCTTTTGGGAACAATTCAACGTCATCCACTTTGGCAAAACGGGAGATCATTTTCATCTGTTCTTGGTAAAGAGGATCATACAGTGAGCGCTCTTTTTTGGCTATGGTAATAATCGATATATTCATAGCAGTCCACTACCGATTACTTTGTACGAAACATGATGAAAAACATCGTCTAGTTTTACCCCGCCGATAGCGGCTACAGGGTGTTTGGAATGAGACGCAATCACATCAAGCTGATCACCCAACACTTTTGCTTCCGATTTAGTAGAGGTAGCTCTATACGCCCCTAATCCGATGTAATTAATCTCCAGAGAATTGGCAATCTCGATCTCTTCGAGGTTATGGGTGGAGAGACCGACTATTTTATCCTCACCGATCGCCATTTTCAAAATTTTAATTGCACGCGAGGGATCAGCATCGATTGCGTATAAATCTTCTTGACCGATGTGAACACCGTCACAGAATGATGAGAGTTCATAGTGATCATTAATAATCAAAAACCCTTCCCACATACGGCGCAAAGCGATCAAGTCGGATTTGATAGACGCGACGTCGGCATGCTTGTTACGGTATTGGAGTACTTCGGCACCTAACGATTTGGCACGCTCTGCAAAAGAGAGGAGATTGATCCCTTTTTCTCTGAGCATATCCGCATCACAAAGAGCGTAAATCTGCATTGTTAGGGGAGGAGAAGTTTGAGCATATCACTCAGTGTCTCTTTGAGTTCGCTACGTTCTACGATCATATCAATAGAGCCTTTTTCGAGTAAAAATTCCGCCCGTTGGAACCCTTCGGGCAAATCAGACCCGATGGTTTGCTTGATAACACGCTGTCCTGCGAATCCGACCAATGCACCCGGTTCTGCGATAATAATATCACCCAATGTTGCAAAAGAGGCACTCACCCCACCCATCGTCGGATCGGTGAGAAGCGAAATATACGGTAGTTTCGCATCGGCTAATTTTGCCAATGCTGCGGATGTTTTGGACATTTGCATCAAAGAAAATGTACTCTCCTGCATCCGCGCTCCGCCGCTGGCGCTGACGATGATGAGTCCTTGTCGTTTCTCCAGTGCACGGTTCACTGCGCGGACAATTTTTTCCCCTTCAACCGAACCGAGTGATCCACCCATGAAGTTGAAATCGAATACGACCAATTGTGCAGGAACCTCGTTAATGGTACACTCACCGCTCACGACGGATGAGTAGGTTCCATTTTTCGCGTATCCCTCTTCGACGCGCGCCGCATAGCTTTTTTTATCGACAAAGTTCAACGGGTCAACCGGACGGAGATTTGCATCGAACTCGACAAAGCTCCCCTCATCAGCGATCAACGCAAGGCGCTCTTTAACGCCAATACGGAGGTGAAATCCGCATTTAGGACAAACATGGTTTTGTTTTTCAATCTCTTTGTAGTACATCAATGACTGACAAGAGGGGCATTTTACCCAGTGAGACGGAGCCTCGCTTTTCGTGGGTTGTTTTTTCTTTTCGGAGTCCCCGAACAGGTTAAATAGACTCAAAAATACTCCTTTTCTACAATCAAACGTATCTGCTCAAAAAGCTCTTTATCCGCACTGATGAGGATATATCGTTCATCGCTATATACATAAAGATGCCGACTCAAATAGAGGCCGGCTTGGATATCGTATGGTCGCATTGTACCCAAAAATAGCACATATTTCACATAAGGGGCATACGCCAGCGACAGAGCAAGGGCTCCGGGGGATCTGAATTTCAGCTTTTTTGCCATCAATTTTTCTACCAGAACTGGATGTTCGGGTGCTTTCTCAAAAAGGCCGATTTTTGCTGAATTGTTCGTCACAATCGCCTCTTTGAGGGTACAATCTTGGACTGATGTGCGGTAATACTCATCTGAAGTTCGGACAAACAGATCGCCGTTAGCCAGATTGCACACAACGGCTTCGGTTGTCTCCCCCTCAACGACGCGAGCAATCGAAACACCGTAATACGGGAGGCGTGAGACAAAATTGTCGCTTCCGTCAATCGGATCGAGATAGATGCACGTAGAAGATTGAGGGGACATCCACCCGCTCTCTTCGGAGAAAACCGATCCGAAAGGAGAGAGATATTTAAAACAGATTGCTTCGGCTTTGAGGTCAACACCGTTGCTGATGTCACCGCCAAAACCCTCTTTATGGAGAGTATAGAGGGTAGAATTCCCCTCACGGATAAGAGTGTCAATCTCTTGACACGCAAGGAGTGAGGCCTGAATAAACGGGTTCATTATCCCAAGAGCGATTTTACGATAGAACGTGCCGCCTCACGGCCGTCATACGCCGCAGTAACAACCAAATCGGCCCCGCGATAACAATCTCCGCCGGCATAGATTCCGGCAGTTGTCGTTTCATGTTTGTCATTAATGATGATTCCGCCCCAGTTGTTGACAGAAATACCGTTTTCCGCCAAGAAAGCCGGTACACACGGATCAAAACCGAGTGCCATGATGATTACGTCAGCGTTTACGTTAAAATCACCCCCTTTGACCTCTTCCATTTTTTGACGGCCTGATTCGTCTTTGGCACCCAAAACGGTTTTTGCCATGTGGATGCCGACCGCTTTGCCGCTATCGTTCAAGATCACCTCTTTCGGAGAAGCATTAAACGTAAAATCAACCCCCTCTTCAATCGCGTTTTTGTACTCTTTTACCGATCCCGGCATATTGTGTGCATCACGGCGATACAAACAGGTAACGTTTTTCGCCCCTTCGCGTTTTGCGGTACGAACGCAGTCCATAGCAGTATCACCACCGCCCACAACAACAACGTCGAGATCTTTGAAATCGAATTTTTTATCGTACGCTAGAGCGAAATTTTTGCGTTGCACCGCCGTGAGGTAATCGATCGCGGCATAAACATTCGATGCATTTTCTCCCGCAATGTTGGCTGTTTTGCTTTTCGTTGAACCGATACCGATAAAAACGGCATCGTGCTTGTCGGCAATTGCGTCGAACTCGATATCTTTGCCCACTTCGCAGTTCAAAACGAGTTCCAAGCCCGCTTCCAACAAAAGATTCACTCGGCGTTCTACAATTTTTTTGTCCAATTTAAAGCTTGGAATACCGTACGTAAGCAATCCGCCCGCTTTGTCGGCACGCTCATACATCGTTACCGCGATTCCCGAACGGAGCAAATAGGTAGCAGCAGAGAGTCCCGCAGGACCCGAACCGATAATCGCTACTTTTTTATCCGTGGTAATTCCCGGGAAATACGGTTTCAACCCTTGTTTGAACCCCTCTTCGTTAATAAACGTCTCAATCGCACCGATCGTAATGGCACCATGACCGTCATTCAGGGTACAATCCCCCTCACACAAACGGTCTTGAGGACATACACGCCCCATCACTTCGGGAAACGGCGATGGCTCATTGGAGAGGTTGAATGCGAATTTCAAATCTTTTTCTGCAACTGCTTTGAGCCATTGCGGAATATAATTGTGAAGCGGACATTTGTTCAAACAAAACGGATCACCGCATTGGATACAGCGATCGCTTTGTGACGAGGCATCACTTGAACCCATCGGTTCATAAATCTCGCTGAAATCTTTTAAACGTTGCAATACAAGGCGTTTTGCAGGATCAATTCGCTCAATCGTTAAAAATTCTCTCATATTTCTTAGTCCCCTTTGTCCGGATTGAGTGGCAATTTAGTTAAATTTTTAGGGCGAACAAGCCAGAAATTACGGATTTCTACACGGAAATTTTTCAATAATTCTTGTGCCATTTCGCTTTCGGTTTCAGCAACGTACTCTTTCAATAATCGTTTGAGATAATGGCGTGCTTCGTCTCCATCATCGGTATCGATGCGCAATGCATCGATCAACTCACGATTGACGTTTTCGACAAAACTGTGGTCTTGGTCGTAGACGAACGCAAAACCACCCGTCATACCCGCACCGAAGTTAATCCCTGTTTTACCGAGGATCACAACAACCCCACCGGTCATGTATTCACACGCGTTGTCACCTGTCCCTTCGACAACCGCCATAGCACCAGAGTTACGAACGGCAAAACGTTCTCCCACGGATCCGGCAATAAAGAGTTTCCCGCCGGTTGCACCGTAAAGACAGGTGTTTCCGCCTGCACTAAACGCTTCACCTTGGTTTTGAGAGCGGATAACGATTTTACCGCCATGCATCCCTTTACCGATATAGTCGTTTGCAACACCCTCCAAACGGATCGATACACCGTTAATCAAGAATGCACCGAGAGCTTGTCCCGCAATCCCTTTGAGATTGATTTTGATCGTATTGTCTTTAAGACCTGCATCACCGTAGTAATGGGCGATCTCACCGCTGATACGGGCACCGAAACTGCGATTAAGATTACAAATGTCGCGAACGATTTTTACCGGACGTTCCGGATTTTTAATCGCATCCATCGCTTCTGCAAGCACCTCTTGTTCAAATTCATTCGCATCGAACGGTTCGTTTGATGCGGCCTGAACGGTATTAACACCCTCTTCGCGGTGCAATACGGAGCTGAAATCGAATTTCTGCGCAAATTCATTATCAACGACTTTAAGAAGATCGCTACGCCCGATCATCTCTTCCATTGTACGGTATCCGAGCTGCGCCATAATTTTACGAACGTCTTCCGCCAAATAGGTAAAGTAGTTGATCAGTTGCTCAACCGTTCCGGTGAAATATTCGCTTCGAAGTTTCTCATTTTGCGTAGCAATACCGACCGAACATTTATTGACGTGACAGATGCGGAGCATTTTACATCCAATAATGGTCAATGCACCCGTTCCGAACGCATAGCTCTCCGCGCCGAGCAATGCCGCTTTTACAATATCGGTACCGGTTTTCAATCCACCGTCGGTTTGAACGTGTACCAAGCCGCGAAGATTGTTCACTTTGAGGGCGTTATGCGCTTCGGAGAGTCCAAGCTCCCACGGGTTACCCGCGAATTTGATCGACGTGAGCGGAGCGGCACCCGTACCGCCGTCTCCACCGGAGATAATAATTTTATCGGCATACGCTTTGGCAACACCCGCAGCGATGGTTCCGACGCCCGCAGAAGAGACAAGTTTTACCGCCACTTTTGCATTCGGATTGACTTGTTTCATGTCAAAAATGAGCTGCGCCAAATCTTCAATCGAATAGATGTCATGGTGCGGAGGAGGCGAAATCAATGTGACACCCGGCATCGTATAGCGAAGACGTGCGATCAATCCGCTTACCTTATGACCCGGAAGCTGTCCGCCCTCACCCGGTTTTGCCCCTTGAGCCACTTTGATTTGAATCTCTTCAGCAGAGCGGAGGTACGCCGGAGTGACCCCGAAACGTCCAGACGCGACTTGTTTGATTTTTGAGTTTTTGAGCGTTCCGAAACGTGCAGAGTCTTCTCCACCCTCACCTGAGTTGCTTTGAGCGCCGATGGTGTTCATTGCGACGGCTAGACACTCGTGCGCTTCCGGAGAGATCGATCCAAGAGACATCGCTGCCGATGCAAATCGTTTGAAAATAGCCTCTTTCGGTTCGACTTCACTGATGTCGATCGGTGAGCGATCCGATTTAAATTCAAAGAAATCACGGATGAATTTTTGACCGCGGCCGTTGACCAATGCGCTGAGTTTATCGAAATCTTCCCGTTTCCCTGTTTTTGAAACACGGTGGATCGCATGGATCACATCCGGATTGAAATCGTGGTGCTCTTGAGCGTTGTAAAATTTATAGAATCCCCCGATTTTCAATGGGAAAATTTTATTGAAGCCGCCTACTTGAAATGCCTCTTTATGATTGCGTTCCAAACGTGCATCGATATCTTCATAGCTAAGTCCCGGAATCATCGCATGGGATTCGCCGAAACACTCATGCACGATCTCACGGCTTAAACCGATAACGTCAAACAACCCTGAGTTGCGATACGATGCGATCGTCGCAATCCCCATTTTTGACATGATTTTAAGAAGTCCGGCGTTAAGTGCATGATGGACTGCTTTGAACGCTTCAGAACAGTTGATGTCATTGACACTGCTCTCCGCACGTGCCGCAACCGTAGCAAACAATAGTGTCGGATACACCGCACTCGCACCGTATGCGATCAAGATCGCCGCACCGTGTGAATCGATCACCTCAGAGGTACACGCGACGATCGATGCCAAATGACGCACTTTTGCGTCTAATAACGCACGGCTAATGCGCCCTACCGCCATTGCCATCGGAATCGCTTTGTGGTCACGATCAAATCCACTGTCATTCAAAATGACGATACGGACACCCTCTTCGCGAACCGCTTTGACAACCTCTTCTACCAATGCTTCCAGCGCTGTTTTCAAAGAACCTTTATATGCGGTAGAGAACTCTTGATTCGTATAAAACGGTTGATAACGCGGAGATTTTTTATCCCCGAACGATTTGAGTACTTCGAGTTTTTCACGAACGATAATCGGTGAAATTGCTTTCAAACGATTAGCGTGCGATGGGATTTCATCAAGGATATTGTGTGTTTCACCAAAACCGGTATTCAAACTCATAACCACTTTTTCACGAATCGGGTCGATCGGAGGGTTAGTTACTTGCGCGAAGCGTTGTTTGAAATAATCGGAAAAGTGGCGTTGAACGCTACTAAATGCAGCCAAAGGAGTATCATCTCCCATCGATCCGACTGCTTCTTTACCATCACGCATCATCGGTTCGATCACCTGTTCAACCACCTCTTGGGTGATGTTGAAATAGCGTTGACGCTCGATCAACGTCGACGCATCGTATTCACAACGGGTGACGTATTGCTCATCAACATGCTCTTGGAGATAGATCATGTGATCATTGAGCCATTTCATGTACGGGTTAGAGGATTTGAGATATTGGTTAATATCTTCGTCTTTGAGGACTTTTCCGAATTTCAAATCCAACCCGATCATTTGACCCGATTGCAAACGTCCGCGTTCTTTGATTTGATCTTCCGGAATATCAATAACCCCATATTCGCTCGCGATGAGGAGGGTATCATCATTGGTAATAATGTATTTTGAAGGGCGAAGACCGTTACGATCCAGTACACACCCGATGTAGCGTCCATCGGTCAATGAAAACGCCGCAGGACCATCCCATGCTTCGAAAACGGTAGAGTGGTATTCGTAAAACGCACGGAGTTGAGGATCCATGTGCGGAGCATTTTGCCACGGTGCAGGGATAACCGCACGCGCCGCTTTAAAAAAGTCCATACCGTTAATAATCAAAAACTCAAAGAAGTTATCGGCACTAGCACTGTCCGAACCGCCCGGTTGGAGGATCGGCAAAAGACGTGCGATCTCTTCGTCGGTAAATACTTCACTCTTAATCGATTCGGATTTTACCGCTACATTGAAACGGTTTGCTTCAACCGAGTTGATCTCACCGTTGTGGGCTACGGCACGAAACGGTTGAGCCAAACGCCATTTTGGAAGAGTATTGGTGGAAAAGCGTTGGTGGAAAAGGGCAAACGAGATTTTAAACGTTTCGTCTTGCAAATCAACATAGAACTCTTTGATATGCGTCGGCATAATAAGCCCTTTGTATGATACGACGCGAGCTGACATGGAAGCGATATAAAAATCTTGATCTTCTATCAAAGCATGTTCGATCTCTTTACGGCTAAGATAGAGCAAGGCATCGAAACGCTGTGTCGCCATCAACGAATTCGGAGTGACAAAAATATGGTAAATTTCTGGCAATGACGCAAGTGCCTGTTCACCCAATGCGTTTGTATCAACTGGAACTTTACGGTTCAAAACAACTTTGAGATCGTTGTCGTTACAAATTTTTTCAAAACGCTCAAGCTGTTTACTATCACGGGTAAATACCACGGCAACCGCATACATTTCCGGTAACTCGACACCCGCATTTTGCGCGACAGAACGCATAAATTCATGAGGAAGGGAAAGGAGCAATCCGCTACCGTCTCCGGTTTTACCGTCTGCGGCAACCGCACCACGGTGCATCATACGTTCTAACGCAGTAATAGCATTTTCCAAGTTTTGATGCGAAGGACGGTTTTTGATATTGGCAATCAAACCGAATCCGCAGTTATCTTTAAATGATCGTAATAGGTCTTGGTATTCCACTCTAATCG
>NZ_JAEMQA010000123.1 GCF_022759005.1 Sulfuricurvum sp.
TTGAGAGCAACAAAAAAAAGAGATATTTCATAAACACTCCATGATTATTATTGATTTTTATAAAGATACTTTGTGACTAAGTTTGTGGTTGATTTGTGGTTAAGTGGATAAAATTCAGGGGTATATAACGAAAAAAACCTCTTCAAACACCCTAGATTAGGACTTTTGAAGAGGTTATGGTGGCTAATCTCGGAATCGAACCAAGGACACAATGATTTTCAGTCATTTGCTCTACCGACTGAGCTAATTAGCCACGTTTGTGAGGACGAAATTATAGCTATGTAAGCTTAAAAAGAAGCTTAAGACCTCGGAAAGGACTATTTTGTCGCTTTTGCAAGCTCTTTGAAAAGGTTGCCGCGCTCGGCATATGAGGTAAATTGATCCAAACTTGCCGCTGCGGGAGAGAGCATTGCGATGCTTTTGTCATCCAAACGTTTGTCGATTTCAGCCACCGCAACGCTTAGGGTCTCACACAATAGGCATGGAATGTCATAGCGCTCGCACAGTGACATGAGGCGATTCGCATTGCTACCGATGGCATAAACGTTCACATTGTAGTTTTTGAGAGGGGTAAACAGCTCTTCGAGTTCCACACCTTTATCATCGCCTCCGAGGATGAGGTGAATCTTATGGTCAGCATAGGTGCGCAGAGCGGCAAGGGTTGCGTCGATATTGGTCGCTTTGGAGTCGTTAATCCACACTCTTCCGCGAGAGTCCCGTACCTCTTCTTGACGATGCGGATCGAGTATAAAGGCGTTGATACGATCGTAATCGATCCGATCATAGAGAATTTTATCGATTCCCATCGCGATGAGGGCATCCATCAAAAACGCCCCTTTGAATTTGATACGGGAGGCATCGATCCCGAAATACTCTGCCAGATCGTTTTCATCTTCATAAGGGATGACAAAGGCTTTCGTCGGAGTATGGGCATACGCTTTAGGGAGGATAACCGCTTCCCCCTCTTTCATTGTAGAAAGAGGTTTGAGTTTGGCAGCGATGTACTCTTCCATGCTTCCATGCCAGCTTACATGATCGGGTGTGATAGGGAGGAGTGCGTAGATGTTGGGGCTGGCGATCGTGTTGTAGTGCATACTGAATGAACTGGTCTCCAATATCCAAATCGGAGCATCGGCAGACATTTCGGCCAGCGGTGTTCCGATATTTCCGCCACTGATAGCCCCTTTGTCGGCTAAAAGATGCTCGACCATTTGGGTTGTTGTCGTTTTGCCGTTCGTTCCGCTGATCCAAATGCTAAATGGGGTTTGCGGAGCGAAAAAATCGTATTCACTGATGAGGTGGGTAGCATGCTGGATGAGGGGATGACTCGGCGGAAATCCGGGAGAGGGGATTTCGTGAGTGAAGAGAGTCGTATCAAATTCACCGGACGGACGGATGGTATTTCCCTCTTCGTCAATATAGGTTTCGGTCGTTTTGTCGTCGAAAAAGGTACACGGTCCCAATTTTTTGGCGATGGCACGGGTCGTTTTGGCGTACCCGAAGCAGGCGATGCTCTGATTTTTCATTAGCGGATCTTTAGGGTGATAAGGGCGAAAATGTTAGACAACAAAGAGATAATCCAGAAACGGACAATGATTTTGTTTTCAGCCCATTGTTTCATCTCGAAATGGTGGTGGATCGGTGCCATTAAAAAGACCCGTTTTTTGCGAAGTTTATAGCTTCCGACCTGCAAGATAACCGATACCGTTTCGATGACGAAGATGAGACCGATGAGGATCAGGAGAATTTCGCTTTTCCCGATAATCGCCAAATAAGCAATGAATGCACCGATGGTGAGTGAACCGCTGTCCCCCATGAATACTTGTGCCGGATGGCAGTTGTACCACAAAAAGCCCAGCAGTGATCCCATGAGTGCGGCGGCAATAATCACCACTTCCCCTGCAGGAATTTTCGGCATCAAGAGATAGTGGGCAAGGGCGGCATTCCCGACAATATAGACGATGATGCTAAGTGAGAGGAGGGCGAAGATAGAGGGGACGGTAGCCAATCCGTCCAAACCGTCGGTGAGGTTGACGGCATTGGAGGTGGCGATCATGACGAATACCCAAAAAGCGACGCTCCACCATCCCATATCAAAAAGGCTTGATTTGACGAACGGAACGTAAAAACCGGTTTCGAGTTTGGCGTAGTGGATCAGGAAGATACCGATCGCAACACCGAAGATAAGCTGAAGTGTCATTTTGGCCCGTGCACTCAGTCCTGCAAGGTTGTTCGCACCGCGAATTTTCCCCCAGTCGTCGGTAAAACCGATATAGGCGTAAAACACCAGAGTAAGAAGACCGCCGATTACGAACGGATTCATGACGTTAACGGTTAGCAAAGACGCGATGATCGTAGAAGCGACAAAAACGATACCCCCCATCGTGGGTGTTTTGGCTTTCCCCTGATGGGCACTGACGTATTCATTGATCGGTTGAACACGGGCGGAGCGTTGAGCCCATGCGATAAAGCGCGGCATAAAAAAGAGGGTGAGGAGCATTCCGATAAAAAAAGCGACCCCGGCACGGAGGGTAATATATTGAAACAGATTAATACCGAGCGCTTTATGAAACCAATATAACATTCTATAAACTCTTTGTGATTAAATTTTAAAAGCAATGCAAAAGTGACATTTTAATATAATCCCCAAAAAGTTTGATTAATCGAAGGAGCCAAATTGAGCAAAAAAACCGTTTTGGTCATCACTGACGGCATCGGTTATTCGCCGAAATGCGATTTTAACGCTTTTCATGCGGCTAAAAAGCCGACGTATGAGCGTCTATTTAAAGAGGTGCCTCATTCGCTCATCGATACTTTCGGATTGAGTGTCGGACTCCCAGAAGGGCAAATGGGGAATTCCGAAGTAGGACATATGTCGATCGGAAGCGGTCGGGTTTTGTATCAAGATCTGGTCAAAATTTCCCTTGCTCTTGCCGAAGGAAAATTCGCCACTAATAATGTATTTGCATCGTTGATGACGACCAGCAGACGGATCCATTTGATTGGATTAATGAGTGACGGGGGCGTTCATTCGCATATCGATCATATCATGGGTGTCGCAGAGATCGCTGCAGAAGCGGGCAAAGAGGTATGGCTCCACCTCATTACCGATGGGCGGGATGTTGCTCCTACCTCAGCAAAACTCTTTTTGCACATGGTTGATGCTCTTGCGATTGAGAATGTCAAAATCGCCTCGATTGGGGGACGCTTTTTTGCGATGGACCGCGACAATCGATGGGATCGTGTCCAAAGCGGTTATAACGCTATGGTCAATGCAACCCCTAAAAGTGAACAAAGTGTTATCGATTATATTGAAAATGCCTATGCTGCCGGTGAAACTGACGAGTTCATCACACCGACTGCTTTCGAAGGGTATGACGGATTCAAAGAGGGGGATGCAGTATTGATGCTCAACTTCCGGAGCGATCGGATGCGTGAGCTCACGACGGCTATCGGAGATAAAAACTTTAGCGGCTTTGCCCGGACATTTGTGCCGACTCATTTGGCAACGATGACGCAGTACGACAAAAATTTCCCCTATCCGGTACTGTTTCCGAAAGATGCTCCCATTAATACCCTCGCGGAAGTGATCTCTAAAGCGGGACTTCGTCAGTTGCACACGGCTGAGACGGAGAAATATGCTCATGTTACTTTCTTTTTCAACGGGGGGATTGAAGAGCTCTATGAGAATGAGACGCGGGTATTGATTCCGAGTCCTCAAGTTAAAACGTATGATATGCAGCCGCAGATGTCTGCTCCGGAAGTGGGAGATGTGGTGCTTAAAGCGATGGACGAAGGGTACGATTTTGTCGTGGTCAATTTCGCCAACGGCGATATGGTCGGACATACCGGCAATTTTGAAGCGGCGATCAAAGCGGTAGAAGCGGTTGACCATGAGCTGGGTCGAATCATAGAATCGGCCGAGCGTAACGGTTACTCTATGGTTCTCACCTCCGATCACGGCAACTGCGAAGAGATGCGTGATGATGCGGGGAATATTTTGACGAACCATACGGTCGGAAAAGTATGGTGCTTCGTTATGGCGGAGGGGGTCAGTGAAGTGCATCCGGGTGCATTGAATAACGTTGCACCGACGGTTCTCAAATTGATGGATCTTGAAATCCCGTCCGAGATGGACACACCACTTATATAAAGGATTTGAATGAAGTTTACAGGTAAAAATGTATTGGTAACAGGTTCAAGCCGAGGAATCGGTGCGGAAGTGGCAAAAGTATTGGCAAGTTACGGTTTGAAAGTTTGGATCAACTACCGCAGCGGCGCGGCGGCTGCCGATGCCGTCAAAGCCGAGATCGAGCGTGAGGGCGGTCAAGCGGCAGTCATCGGGTTCGATGTAGCCGATGAGGCGGCATTTGTTGATGCGATCAAAACGATTGTGGATGCAGACGGAGAGCTCTCTTATCTGGTAAACAATGCTGGTATTACCAAAGACGGACTTGCTTTGCGTATGAAAAGCGATGATTTCATGGCAGTGATCAATGCCAATCTTCTTTCTGCTTTCGTCGGATGCCGTGAAGCGTTCAAAAGTATGCGTAAACAAAAATTCGGTGCGATCGTGAACATCGCTTCAATCGTCGGTGAAACCGGAAATGCAGGACAAACAAACTATGCAGCTTCCAAGGGGGGGGTTATCGCGATGACGAAAAGTTTTGCTCAAGAAGCGGCAAGCAGCGGGATTCGTTATAATACGGTCACTCCGGGATTCATCGCTACCGACATGACCGATGTTCTCAGCGAAGAGATCAAAGCGACTTTTACCTCTAAAATACCGATGGGGCGTTTTGGTAACCCAAGCGAAGTGGCAGAGGCGACTGCATTTTTGTTGAGTGATCACGCAAGTTACATCACGGGTGAGACCCTAAAAGTCAACGGTGGAATGTTCATGTAAGGGGGTACTTCCCCTCTTAAGGTAAATATGGTATAATTTGCCGATTTTATTCATAGGAACAGGAGCTATTATGGCACTTTTGGACGATATTAAAGAAGTAGTGGTTGAGCAATTGAGCGTTAACCCAGACGAAATCAAAGCGGATTCTAAATTCACTGAAGATCTTGGTGCAGACAGCCTTGACGTTGTTGAATTGGTAATGGCTCTTGAAGAGAAATTCGATATCGAAATTCCTGATGACGAAGCGGAAAAAATCCAAACCGTTCAAGACGTTATCAACTACATCGAAAGCAAAAACTAAAAACGTTTATCGAGGACTCCTCGATAAACACTTAATACAAAACACAAAATGGTCTTAGGTATTGGCTTATCGGAGCCAAAGTTTCAGACCATCACGATCAGGAGAGAATGTGAGAAGAGTAGTAGTAACCGGAATGGGGATGATCAACGCGCTTGGTCACGATAAAGAGAGCTCATTTAAAGCGATTTGTGAGGGTGAGTGCGGTATTGATATGATTACAATTTTTGACGCATCAACTCAGAGCGCTCAAATTGCCGGTGAAGTTAAAAATTTTGACCCGGAAACTGTTATGGATCCAAAAGAGGTCAAAAAAGCAGACCGTTTTATTCAATTCGGTATTAAAGCTGCCCAAGAGGCGATGGCGGATGCTAATTTTCCGGAAGATTTTAACAAAGAGCGTTTCGGTATTGATGCCGCAGCGGGTATCGGCGGACTTCCATCTATCGAGAAAAACTCTATCATTTTGGAAACAAAAGGGGCTCGCCGTATCTCTCCATTCTTTATCCCGGGTGCATTGGTTAACATGCTCGGCGGATTTATCTCTATCGATCACGGTTTGCAAGGGCCGAACCTCTCAGCGGTAACGGCATGTGCGGCAGGTACTCACGCGATTAGCGAAGCGGCAAAAACAATCATGGTCGGCGGTGCCGATCAAATGTTGGTTGTTGCGGCAGAGTCAGCGATTACCGGTGTCGGTATCGGTGGATTTGCTTCGATGAAAGCGCTTTCAACACGTAATGATGATCCGAAACATGCATCGCGTCCTTTTGATGCTGAGCGTGACGGGTTCGTTATGGGTGAGGGTGCCGCTGCATTGGTACTCGAAGAGTATGACGCGGCTGTAGCACGCGGTGCGCGTATCTATGCTGAACTTATCGGTTTCGGTGAAAGCGGCGATGCGAACCACATCACTACGCCAAGTTTGGAAGGACCGCTTCGTGCTATGAAAGCGGCACTCTCAATGGCGGGTAATCCAAAAGTCGATTATGTCAATGCGCACGGAACCAGTACGCCTACGAATGATAAAAACGAAACCGCAGCTCTCAAAATCGCGTTCGGTGGAAAAGAGAACTGCCCTCCGGTGAGTTCGACGAAAGGTCAAATAGGGCACTGTCTCGGTGCTGCTGGAGGTATCGAGGCGGTTATCAGTATTATGGCAATGCGTGATGGTATCATCCCTCCGACCATCAACTACGTCACCCCAGATGAAAACTGCGATTTGGACATCGTTCCAAACTCAGCACGTAAAGCGGAACTAAATATCGTTATGTCGAACTCATTTGGATTTGGCGGCACCAACGGTGTCGTTATTTTCAAAAAAATATAAGAGGGCAAGCCTTTGGCTATCTATTTAGATTTTGAACAAACGATCCGTCAAATTCAAGAGGAGATTGTTGCCGCGGAAGTGCGTTACGATCACCACGCGGTAGAGATCTTGAAGCAAGATTTAGCCAAAGAGGTTGAAAAGACTTATTCGAATCTTTCCCCTTACCAAGAGCTACAGCTTGCTCGACACGCCGACCGTCCGTATGCGCTCGATTACATCAACCTCTTATTGGATAAAAAATACGAGATTCACGGGGATCGTCATTTTCGTGATGACCTCTCCATCATCTGCTATCTCGGTTACATCGGTAATGAGCGGGTTATGGTGATCGGTGAACAAAAAGGGCGCGGAACCAAAAACAAGATTAAGCGCAATTTCGGTATGCCGCATCCGGAAGGGTATCGCAAAGCACTTCGTGCCGCAAAAATGGCAGAGAAATTCAATATTCCAGTATTGATGCTGATTGACACTCCGGGCGCCTATCCGGGACTCGGTGCCGAAGAGCGTAATCAAAGCGAAGCGATTGCCCGTAATCTTCTCGAACTCTCAAACCTTAATACTATTACAGTATCGGTTGTTATCGGCGAGGGAGGAAGCGGTGGTGCATTGGCTATCGGTGTTGCCGATCGTCTCGCTATGATGCGCTATTCTGTATTCAGCGTTATCTCTCCAGAGGGATGTTCAGCTATTTTGTGGAATGACCCTACAAAAGTGGAAGCAGCGACTAAAGCGCTCAAAATCACCTCTTCCGATCTTAAAGAACTCGATTTGATCGACGATGTTATTGATGAGCCATTGATCGGTGCGCACCGCGATAAAGAGGGTGCTGCAGAGGCTCTTAAAACATACTTCATGAATTCGGTTGCAGAGCTTCAAAAATTAAGCGACTCAGAGCGTCTTGAAAAACGCTATAGCCGCCTTGTAGGGATGGGAAAATTTTCTGAATAAGAAAATTATTTCCCTTCCCCTTTATCTATCTCTTCTGTTTTATCTTCTTTTTTCAGTTTCGGGCGTTTAAGCCGTTTTCCCTCTTTTGAAAAGGCGATTAACTCTTCTGTGGTGTGAATTGTTTCTGGAATGATGGCAAGGGTACGTTTGAGAAGTTTTGTTGTAGTAATGGCATCTGAGAGGGCACGATGATGGGTTGCATCTTTGTAAAGCTCTAACTCTTCATTGAGATATGCAAGCCCGTAGCGCTCCGATTCGATAGTTCGCTCCGCCAAGTCGATCGTGCATAAAGAGCGATTTTGCAGTGCAGAGAGCCCTACACGCTCCATCATGGCAGAGACAAAGTTGTAGTCAAATTTGGCATCATGACCCACAAATACCGCATCCCCCAAAAAAAGGCGAAAATCGCGCATTACTTTAGTCAAAGCGGGTGCTTTGATCGTATCCTCAGAGGTAATACCGGTGATATCTTGAATTTGTTCAGAAATTTCCGTGCAATAGACAAGACTTTCGAAAGTGGAGATGATCTTGGCGTTTTGCATTTTTACGGCGCCGATTTCGATGATCTGATGTTTTGAGGGCTTGGAACCGTTTGTTTCGATGTCCACGATACAAAAAAGAGTATCTTTTACGCTCAAAAGAGCACTTCGAAATTTATAGTGGGTATCGTCCAAAATAATATTTGCACCTTGTGCTTGGAGAAGTTGACGTTGCGTATCATCAAACAACGTTTCAAATTCTTCTTTCGGGATACCGTTTTTGGAGAGGCGGTGAAGTATTTTCGGGTCGAGCACATTCACCCTTTTGCCTTGGCGATGAATGTAGATACTTTTAGGTGATCTTTGAGCCCTTTTGACGCTTCAACACCGCTGCTCACATCAACACCGTAAAAACCGTACTCTTTGAGCGAGGAGACGTTTTTGGGATCCAATCCGCCCGCGAGGATGATTTTGGAACAATCAATATTTTCAAACCACTCGATATTGAGCCGTTTTCCACTTCCCCCATACCCTTCACAATAGGCATCAATCAATCGATACTCATCCGAGTGTTTCAGTACGTCCTCTTGTTTTTGAGCACGAATAACCCGTAAAGAAGGAAAGCTGATCTCAGTGAAAAAAGAATCTTCCACGTCGAAATGGATTTGTGCGAGGGTGCACCCGCTCTCTAAACAGAGGGAACGGATTGTTTGGGGTGTTTCATTCACAAACAAGGCGACTTTTTCGATGAACGGCGGGAGCTTTGAGATGATCGCTTTTGCGTTTTCGGGGGGAATATAGCGCGGAGATTCAGGATAAAATACAAATCCGAGGGCATCCGCACCCGCATCAATCGCCTGAAGTGCATCGCTGAGATTGGTAATACCGCAGATCTTGACCCGCATCGTTAGATTTTCAAACTTTCGATAGCGGCTTTGTAATCGGTTTGAGCGAAAACGTAGCTTCCGGCTACGCACACGTCAACACCAGCCTCTTTGAGAAGTTGAATGTTAGAACTGCCGACACCGCCGTCGATTTCGATGAGACAGTTCGGATTGATACGATCACGGAGTGTTTTTAGACGGCGTATTTTTTCTACGACGGTAGGGATGAATTTTTGACCGCCGAATCCCGGATTGACCGACATCACCAAAACCATATCAACATCTCCCAAAAGATATTCGACCGCTTCGGCAGGAGTATGAGGATTGAGGACGATTCCCGGTTTGATCCCCAAAGAGCGGATATAATTTACCAAACGGTGAGGGTGTTTCTCCTCTTCGATGTGAAACGTTATGAACTCAGGTTTGAGTGGTGCAAACAAATCAACAAAAAAGGTGTTGTTTTGAACCATTAAATGGATATCAAGGGGTTTGGTAGCCGCAGCCGCAATAGCACTGACGACAACCGGCCCGATGGTGAGGTTGGGGACGAAATGGCCGTCCATGACATCGACGTGTACGAGATCGCATCCTGCATCGCAAATCGCACGGACATCGTGAGCTAAATTTCCGAAATCAGCAGAAAGGACACTGGGAGCCACTAACATCGCTATACCTTTTGTAATATTTTTGTTATTTTAGCAAAAAAGCTTTGTATCGAGCTTTGGTGCCGAAGGATATGTGAATTAGCGCGTTAGAAAAAAGGTGAAATGGCTCCCCTCAAAACTGAGGTCAACTTGAACCCCTTTCTTGTTTTGGGCCATTTCAAGCAATGCATTCACATTGGAATAGGTACGAGGCAGGGTAATATCGACTCGGTTCTTTTTTTCACCCAGCAGTGTTTTGGCACGCCCGCCGATGATGTTGACAAATTCCGCCAATGAATCGAGGATCGCTTCTTCATTATCGGTTTCTTCGCCGATGAGAAGCTCACACGCTTTTTTGGCGATCGTTTTTGGAAAAATCAAAATGATCATTCCGTCCATATCTCCGTAAAATCCGATAGAACTGGCATATTGATTCTGGCTCTCTTTTACTTCAAGCGGCTGTATATTCATCGACTCTTTGGTCGCTTTCGCATTGGTCATCATAGCTAGCGTTGAGACAGTTGCATCGATAAACCCAGGGAGTTCATTGACGAGAGCTTTGGTGAGAGCGCGGGTTTGTTTGGATGCGGTTGCGCTGCTCCCTCCGAGCTCTTCTAAAAGTTCTTTATTTTTGAGGATATCTTCCATCTGATCGAAAAAAATGATTCCTGCGTCTTCAAGATCATTTTTAAACGTTATCGGCGTTTTTTCGAAGGTCATTCCGACAAAACAGATGGTAGCATTGTATTCTGCCGCAGAAGAGGCGAGTTTGGTAAAAAAGTTCAAAGCATGAATGTTCATCGAAACCACTTTGTAGGCATCGAAAATGAAGAGACGGAATCCGACGTTCAGTGAGTTGTTGTGATAGGCGATGTTAAAGGAATTCCCGATTTCGGCATCCAAGAAATTGCTAATTGTGTAGATAATCGCATTGCCCGTGACGCGAGTCGCTACTTTTTGACCAAATAAACCTAAATAGGTGTCTTCAATGATGGCATCATAGAGATCGGGATTTCGTTTTTTTTCATCAAACTCTTTTTTGCTTTGGACGATAATCGGATTGTGGCCGTAATCAAACAACTCAATGGCCATAGCAGAGCGCTGCGACGGGTCTTCATTGTACAAAAGTACCGTTTTGGGATCGCTCTTATTGGTTGCGACAAAGAGTTCTGCGATTTTTTCGGTGCGGAAGAGTGAGAAATTGAGATCGCTGCCGTAAAACGTTTGGATGGTTTTGAACTTAGGGGTATCGTAATCGCACAAACCGACCGAGATGTGTTTTTGGTTACGTATATTGATCAAAAGGCGGATAAAAACATCCAGACCGTTTTTGTTAAAAAAGATCACTTTTTTGAGCGAAACGAGGAGCATATCGATATTTAGCCCTTCGGTCGCTTTGATGTCCTCGATCGTCAAAAACGAGGGGGCGTTGTTTCCATCTAAAAAGCCCTGAGGATGAAAAACGGCGACCCTTCCTTTAACCGTTGCTCTCATCGTACTCCACCACCTGCATAAAAGTTTCATAAATATCTTGCACGAACTCTATCTTGAACTCGATAAATTCGTTGAGACCCGCACTCACATAGGTACCTTGACTCAGCTCAAAAAAGAGTAAAAGATGCATCCATTGAGCCAATACTTTCTCCGTGGGTTTGAGATCTTGATCATTACCCGAAGCAGCATGAACGATACGGCTGATGAGCGGGGGGATTTCCCATTTGAGAGCGATTTGGGTACAGATATCAAAAAGAGTCGAGCGGCATAAGCGATACAAAATGGTATTGTAATCGAGTGCTTTAACCGATTTTAGTTGTTCGACTTCGCTTTTATGAGCACCAAAGAGTGCATCGCACACGATGATGCTCGCGGGTAAAAGGGTGATCGCGCTTTCGCTCTCGCGGTTGAGAAGACTAAGATGGGTCAAAATCTTGGTCCATTTCGCACTTAAAGCCGCTTGCAAATCATAAAACTCTTGATGGGTCAGATGAAATAATTCCCATTGCTTAGGGACTAAAACACTCATGAGATAGTTATAGAGTATTTGTTGCGCAGTGGAAACGCCTAAAATGCCGAAGATTTGGGATACATCACTCACTTCATTGCGGAATCCGTAAACGGGACGGTTTACTAGAGTTTTCAGATAAAGCTTCAGCGCGGGGTCTTCTTCGGCACATTTTGCTGCTTTGGTCAAATCGCCGAGTCGGACATAATCGAGAGTTTGTTTTACGATAGTGGGAGCAGGAGGTATGTTTTGAATATAGCGTTCAATTTCATCTTTGGTTACCACGTGTCACAATATCCGATCATCATTATTTTTTAAACTGTTCTAATTGTAATTGGGGTTAGATTAAAGATGCCTTTATGGAACTTAAACTATTGCTTAAGGTAAACTTTGGGTTCAATAAGATAAAATTCGCAACCAAAATTTACGCAAGGAGCCTCAAAATGGCAAGAAAATGTGCTATTAGCGGTAAAGGCCCAATGACCGGGAACAACGTTTCTCACGCGAAAAACAGAACTAAACGCCGTTTTTTACCAAACCTTCGTACTGTTCGTGTAACACTTGAAGATGGTACAACCAAAAAACTTCGCATCGCAGCTTCTGAGCTTCGTACTCTTAAGAAAGACTCGTAATCTCCCGCGTGGTCCCCACGCATTCAGGGAGTTAGCTCCCGCTTTTTTTAAATCCCCCATTTTTTAATTTTTTACATTGGTAAGTCTGTTTACAATAACACCAATTTTTAATTATCCTTTTTGTATTAGGAGTATTTCAGTATGTATAGCATGAAGTCTATTGAGGGTGGTGTATGTGCCGCAGAGGGTTTTTATGCCGATGGTATCCATATCGGATTGAAAAAAGAGGGGGCGAAAGATCTCGCTTTTATCTATTCTGAAAAACCGTGTGCAATCGCATCGGTATTTACGACCAACAAAATGACGGCGGCACCCATTCGACATTTTCGGGCACAAGGGGAGTTTGAGGGAAATTTCGTCCTCATCAACTCGAAAAATGCGAATGCGATGACGGGGCGTGCGGGGATCGATGATATCGATGAGGTATTGAGCGCTCTCAAAATCAAATTTCCACAAATCCAAAATCCGGTGATGAGTTCGACCGGGGTGATCGGGGTGCGTCTGCCGAAAGCCAAAATCATCGAGGGGGCGATGAATTTCGATCTCTCTCACCGCAATGGTGTGAATGCTTCCGAAGCGATCATGACGACCGACACTTTCGCCAAACGGATCGCCTATGAAGTGACTTTGGAGAATGGGCAATCATTTCGCATCGGTGCGATGGCCAAGGGTGCGGGGATGATCAATCCGGCCATGGCAACGATGCTCTGCTTTATCACCACCGATGCCGCAGTGGACAAAGCGACGATGCAAAGCATCCTCGATGAGTGTGTCCACACAACCTTCAACGCCGCAAGTGTCGATGGGGACACATCGACCAACGATACGGTGCTGGTGATGGCGAACGGAGAGAGCGGAGCATTTCATGCGGGGGCATTTAAAGAGGCGTTAGAATCGATCATGCTCTTTTTGGCCAAAGAGATGGTGCGCGACGGCGAGGGGGCGACGAAACTGGTAACCTATAAAGTAACGGGTGCAATCAACCACAAAGAGGCGGAGATCGCGGCAAAAGCGCTCAGTAACTCACTCCTTGTCAAAACGGCTCTTTTTGGTCAAGATCCGAACTGGGGACGTATCGCATCAACAGTGGGTGCAAGCGGCGTGATGTGCGATGAAGCATTCCTTAGCATCTGGTTTGACGATATTTGCGTCTATAAAAAAGGGGAGTTGCTCTTCGATGAGAAACTCGAACCGCTTGCCGCCGCCGTCATGCAAAAAAGCGCTTTTACGATCCATTGCGACATCGGGCTGCAAGACGGTGAATTTACCGCGTATGGATGTGATTTGGGG
>NZ_JAEMQA010000063.1 GCF_022759005.1 Sulfuricurvum sp.
AGGATCTGGTGCCTCACGGTGTGAAGGTTCAAGTCCTTTCATCCGCACCATCGAAAAACCCTTATTTATATGGGCTTCGGTATCTTTCTCTTCTTTAAAAATCAATCAAATTTTTCAATTCTAACATTTACCCCATCGCCTCATCAAACTGATTTACTTTTTCCATCGCAGAAGCGATCAACGGTTCCAACACACTGTATTCCAATGCATGCTTATTCAAAAACACTTCAATCCCTTCTGAATCAAGCATCTCGATCGAGCGTACCATCGTTAATAATTCGCCGTAAAACCCATCCCCTTCGAATAATGCCCGTTCAATGTCAGGTGCAACATTCAAACGTCTCAAAATTTCGCGATGGGGAAGATTGAAGAGTAAATGGATCAAAGAGAGCATCCCTACAAAATATGCCGTCGCTTTTTGCGATTTTGTCGCATTCGGCTCAATCAATTCTAAAAGCTGTGTCATCAGCTCCGTGCGGTTGACGACCATAAGCATCAATGGGATGTTGTTTTCATCCGAGCCTTGCGTTTCGGAGAATAAAAGCATCATAATCCATCGAGATAGAGACTCTCGGCCCATCAATGTCAACACATGACGTATCGATGAAACAGGATTTTTCAGAGAAAATACAGCGGAATTGATAAAACGGATCAATTTCAAACTGATCATATGATTCAATTCAAACGCTTTCACCAATTGGTCGATATCGGCATCGGATTGCAGCATATTCCATAGTTGCACGACGGCACCGTGATCGACGGAGAAAGAGGCGTTTTTAATCGTTTTGGGTTTAGAGATAAAATACCCTTGAAAATACTTTATCCCTTTGCTGACACATTCCGCGTGCATTTCATGCGTCTCAACTTTTGCCCCAATTACTGTTAGATCTTTTTGATATAAAAATTCAATATCATCACAACTCAGTTCAGGGCTTCTCGGTATATCGATCTTGACGCACTCCAAATAGGGAAGAATCGGAGAGAATTTTGCAATGTTCTCCGGCGTATAGGCAAAATCATTCAAAGCAAATCGATACCCCTCCCTTTTAAGTTTTTCAAGCTGGAGAGACAAAGCAGCATCCACAACACTATCTTCAAGAACCGAATATATGATCCTCTCTTTGGGTAAAAGGGCAAATAGTCCGTGAAAAATAAATCGGTGATCGACTCGAATCAGTCCAACCCTCTTGCCTAGCATCCGATCAATTCCGAACGATGTTTGTAAATTATTGATGAGTGTTGCGGTTGCTTGAGCGTTAACATTCTGGATCGAAGAAAAAAGATCGTAAAAAACAAGTGCCCCCCGTTGGTCTACGATCGGCTGACGTCCGATATAGCTGCTACCCATGCTCATTCACCCCGTTCAATCAAGTTTGGGGAAGGCTCATAAAAATAATACCCTTGCGAGGCATCAATTCCGATCGCTTTTACCTGATTGAAAATATCTTCATTGGCAACAAACTCGGCAACGACCCCAATCCCCATTTCATGTGCGAAATCACAGATATGCTTGACGATAATTTGTGCATTGCGATCATGTGGAAGATTTTTAATCAAACTCCCATCAATTTTCAACGTATCGATACTGAGTTTCAGCAAATGGTCAAAGTTTGAGTATCCTGATCCGAAATCATCAATAGCAAAATGACATCCTATCGACCTGAACCGATCTACAAACTCGATAACTGCATCATAATTCTCAATCCCTTCGCTCTCCAAGATTTCAAAAATAATCATTTTTTCCATCTTGTTTGCAGTAATGAGGTGCTCTATATAATCTGCTAAGTTAGGATTTGTCAAATCTTGAATCGATAAATTGATGCTCACGGGGATACTGCTGCCTCCGAAGAGAGAAGCAACCTGTTCAATCATAATCTTTGTTAGTTCCGGATACAGTTTTGTTTTCTTGGCGACTTCTAAAAATAGGTACGGAGAAACAGGATGACCCTCTTTCTCAAGGAGGCGTATCAATGCCTCGTATTTGATAATCTTACCGTTGCTATTATCAACTATCGGTTGGAAATAGGGGACAATGCGCTTCTCTTCAATCGCCTCTTTAATCCGTTTGTACCATGCGATATTATTCTCTTGTTCCTGCTTCGATTCGCTTGAAAAAATCTCCAAACTGTGGCGGTTTCGTTTTGCCTGTTTCAATGCTACCGCAGCATGTTCAAGCCCACGCGCATGAGCATGTGCAACTCCGACGGTGATCGTCAGATTGATCCCGATGTCATCAACTAAAAATAGTTCTTTTTGCGTTGCATCGACCAACTCTTCCAAAAAAGTAACAAAGCGGTCCATATCGTTACAATCAACCGCCACCAACACATACTCATCACTTCCGAGTTTATACAGTTGTATTTTTTTGAATGCAAGAATCTTTGAACTCAACCATTCACCATAGATAGATAAAACGGCATCGCCGATCTCTATCCCGTATACCTCGTTTATCTCACTGAATCGGTCTATATTGATAATACCAAGTGTGTATATATTTTCTCGTAAAAGTGTCTCCGCCAGCGAAAAACGATTCGGAAGATTCGTATTGGCATCGGTGGTTAAATGATATTTTAGCTCTTCTCGCTGAGTAAACGAGTGTACCGCGAATCCAATATCTCCCGCCAGTTCTTCAAGCATAGCAATCTCTTTTGGTTTAAACCCTTCGGAACTTTTGATACACAACGTCATTACACCCAAAGGGAGTGTATCAAGCGAGCTGATCAGTGGCAACGATATAACTGAACCGTACGGACCTCGTTCCGCTATAAAACACCACTCCTGAGATACTTTTTGGGTTTCCACATGATCGATAATAATCGGAGTACCTTCCTGAATCGCTCTGACCATCGGGTTCTCTTTTTCCCGTTCATCCTCCAATGAAATTTTCATTTTCGGATACACATATCCGGTAGAATCGGATGAATGGGCTTTTATACTCAGCGCTTTTTCTTCCTTTAACGCAATAAGACACAGTCCGTATCCCGGATGTTCTGCCAATCTCTGACATGCGGACACAAGCAGTTCATGAACATTATTAGCGGTGATCAAAAGCTGATTAATATCGGCTACCGTACGCAATATCCCATCCAGATACAATAATTCATCCAATGCTTCTTTGAGCCGTACTTGCTGTTTTTGCATTGAATGCACCGAATCACACAGCGTTTGATCCAGTATCAACAGCTCTTCGATAAAATGGCCTTCAGCAACGGGATTTTTTTCTCTTGCACGGAGAGTTATCTGTTCCAGCGGTTGTGTGATCCACTGATTCACGACTTTCATAATACCGATTGCAATAATGCCCAATACCAAAAAGAGCGCCACGCCATAAAACAGTGCGATTTGGTTCAATCGCTCAAAAATATACTCTCCGTTTAATTCGATCAATAGGAACGCATTTTTTTTGACCGATCCCGAAAAATATTTTAATTCACTCGAATAACACAGCGTCTCTTCTTTGGCCAATCGTTGCATAATTTCCGATAAAGGGGCATACTCTTTGACTATTGCTTTGCCGGACAAAGAGCGTGAAGAGGAAATCGCGATCGTCTTTCCATCGAACGAAATTGAAATAGCACTGATCGCATTGTCGATCGCTCCGGTTTGATCCAATATCTCTTGTAAATTTTCCAACCGCCCTTCTTGAAGGTCCTGTTGTATCATTTGTTCGAGCTGGAAAAAATTTTGATTGATCCGTTCAGAGATGTAGTGCAGCGTAGTAATACGCTCAGCATAATAAAATACAGCCGACAATAATCCGATTAATACAAAAAAAATGGCCAAATTGAGTAGATTAAACCGTCCTAATTTCACGGAATAAGCCCATCCGTTTTAATCTGCTTCGTACGTAAATGATCTATAATTTTAGGATCATTTTTCTGATGGAGCCACTCTATCTGGGTTGTCGTTGCCATGAACTCTTCATAGCTTTGCCCCTCCAAATACCCCTTGATGGTTTCATAATACTCGTGTGGATTTGTACGCAACCGCTCAACCGCCACAGAAAAAAGCTTTTTTAGCTGTATGAACTCTTTTTCTCTCCCTTTGATAGTTTTTTCATCCACAAACAGTGCATCAATAACAAAAAAGGACTCCATGGTACGGGTGGATGCTATAGGCTGATACCCTTTTTTCAAAAGGGCTGACAAATAGGGCTGATAGGAGATAATGATGATCGGTTTTTTGTTCTCTTTTAACGAAAGAATATTTTTTTGCGACGCATTGATTTTATGAAATTTGAGCGAACTTAACTTTTTTTCTTTGATAAAGGCATCCAAGAAGTCGTCATTCAGCGTCCCTTGTTCCAAATAGATATCAATAACCTCTTTGGAACTTTTCAATTCCTCTATCGATCGGTTAGAGACTATCGCATCGGCTCCGTAGGAGCGATCGATCAAAAATACCGGTTTTGATTTCTCTCGTTGATTAAAATGAAGCAATTCATATTGTGTTGCGGTAAATCCTTGGGTAAATCCTCGTTCAAACAAATGCGAATTTTGATCCAAATCAACGAGCCATATAAATTTAAAAGACGTTTTTTCCAACCACCCTTTTTCCTGCGCATAGATAAAAGGGGTAAAACCGATCCACGGATTACTGGATATATGAATTTTTGAGGTGTCAGAGGGTCTAGTAACGTACACATAATAAACGATACCGACCAAAGCGATAAAAAATAGTAACATAAAACTCAAAATCCGAGCTTTTTTCATATCACCTCCTCTCTCCCTTGCTAACTATCCGATTTGATAATAGCACAACTTTTTATAAAATATCGATACTCGTCATTTAAATGCCGTTAATGCTACAATTGCACTTACCAAGGTTTAGGAATGATAATGCGTTTATTACTAATTTTCTCTTTTTTGACCTCATTAGTGTGTGCAGAGATAGGATATAACGGGAAAAGTGTCCTCATTACACTCCCCTCTCCATCCGGTATCCTCTCAACACACGATCTAAACATCAGTGTTTTGGCTCATCCCACCGATAAAAATCGGGGAATCGCTATTCTTCCAATCGATTATTATGCATCCGCAGGGGATAGTAACATTACATGGATAGCACCCGGGAAGAGAGTTTCGATCCCATTGAGTATCAAGATAGCGTCTTATCCCATCGAAACCTTGAGCGTAGATCCCGCCAAAGTCACCCCTCCCCCTGAAGCACTAGAGCGAATTGAGCGAGAACGCTCACAAGCAAAAGCGATTTATGAGCATTTCACCCCCATACGGTATTGGGATAGAGCGTTCATCAAGCCGCTTGATTCGAACATCACAAGCGAATACGGTTCTGCTCGTACCTACAACGGAACACTCCAAAGCTATCACGGCGGAGTTGATTTAAGAGCCAGAACCCCGATTGCCGTTCATGCGACGAATGGGGGAATTGTGGTTTTAGCAGAAGATCGTTACTACTCTGGGGGGACTATCATCATCGATCACGGAGAAGGGTTGTACAGCTGCTATTTTCATCTGAGCCGCTATGAGGTTAAAGTGGGGGATTATGTGCATCAAGGAGATACCATTGCACTCAGCGGAGATACCGGCAGAATCACCGGACCTCATCTGCATTTTGGGTTTATGGTACACGGGATTCAAACCGATCCGCTTGATCTCATAGAGAAAATCAATGCCTTATTTATACCGCAAAAGGAAGATTGGAAATAGGGGGCAGAATGGCACCATTAGCATGAAGATGTTTTCCATTCCGATAATGATGTATTTCAGGCTATAATTAAAGACAGTTGGTGATTAATCTTTTTTAATCGCAACCCAAACGAATCCGCCCACACTGATCGTGACAAATATTGCTAAAAATATAACTTGAAACCAATCGGATCCACTCACATTATTTCCTTATGATCGTCTGATTACATCCAAACGAAACTAATTTGACGTAAGGATACTCCAATTAAGTTAACGATTTCTCTTTTAATTGTCCGCATGCCGCGCTGATGTCCAACCCTTTAGAATCACGGATCGTACAAAGCACTCCGTGTTTGATCAGATACTCTTGAAACGCCACCATATCCTCTCTCGTAGGACGCTGATAGTCGCTCCCCGGATAAGGGTTGAAATAGATCAGATTGACCTTGGATTTAATCCCGTGCAAGAGTTTGACCAGTTTTTTGGCGGAGGTGAGATCATCATTTTTCCCTTTGATCACGAGATACTCAAACATCACCCGTTTGCGGGTATCGATCGGAAACCGCTTCACCGCCTCAATGATCGAGGCGATGTTGTAGGCTTTGTTCATCGGGATGAGTTCGGTGCGGAGCTCATCATCCACGGCATGAAGCGAGATGGCGATATGAACACCCAAATCCATCTCTGCGAGTTTGTCGATCTTCGTACTCAACCCGCTCGTCGAAACCGTCTGACGTTTCCCCGAAATGGAGAGCCCCTCTTCGTCTTTGAGAATTGTAATCGCTTTAGAGAGATTATCGAGGTTATCGAGCGGTTCCCCCATCCCCATGTAGACGATATTAAGTCGTCTATGCGCCGCTAGGCCGTTATCCATCTTGACTGCAAGCACCTGCGCAACGATCTCTCCGGCACTCAGATCACGGGTAAATCCCCCTTTGGCCGTAAGGCAGAACGAACATCCAACTTTGCATCCCACCTGCGTCGAGACACAGACGGTAAACCGTGCTTCATGCTCGATGTTCCCCTCATCGTCGATAGACTCGTCTTTCATCTTGAGCCATACCGTTTCGACCGTTTTGCCGTCGCTGAGCTCAAAGAGGTATTTGATCGTCCCATCGGTAGAGCACTCTTTGCGGACGATTTTCAGCGGCATGATGTCGTATTGCTCACTCAATTCTTCACGCATCGCTTTGGGGAGATTTTGCATCGACTCAAAACTCATCGCGTACTGATGATAAATCCATCCCCATATCTGTTTGGCGCGAAACGAGGGTTTTACCGAGCTGGCGAGTTCGGCTTTGGTGTAATCGAGGATACATTTTTTAGCCACGAATCAACCCTTTTTCTTTTAAATGTTCACGGAGTAGCACTTTAGCAAATCCGTGATTGGCGATAAAGTCGCGGTGAGCGTTTGCATCACAATAGTTCGTGACACAAAACACCCCTCCGGCGGGGATCCCGAAAACTTGAGCGACCCGCATAACGCTGAAAAACTCCATGTTTTCAATCCCCATCCCGAGTGCTCTCATTTGCTCCATCGCACGTTCACTCGTGGTGATATAGTTGGAGCAGTTAACGATAACATCTTTGATCTCTTCTGTTTGTGCCGAAACGACGTTATCGATAGGCGTGTAGGCATTCTGATCCAAAAACCCTAACTCGATGTTAGCCGCCGTTTTAGACTCAATGATGTCGTTGATTTTATGGGTGCCGTAACTTCCCGCACTCCCGACGAAGAGGAGAAATTCGGGTTTGTGTACCAAACAATGGCGTGTAAGGTTGATCGCACTGTCGATCAGCCCCACCCCAATAGGTGTCGCAAAATCAAACGTCTCGTTATTACCGGCGCAAAGAATCATTTATTGTCCACCCACTTAAAAATATCTAAAATCTGTATTGCATCCTCAGTGATTTTATATATCAGAGTGTACCCTTTGTAGGTCAAATCGCGGTAATTCTCATCCTCATAATAATGAGACTGACGATATTTATAGGGAAACTGAACTAGATTTAAAATATGGTTATCAAGCTCTTTTGCAAATACTTTTGCTGCGGATGGTTTGTCTTGCGCAATATATCGAACGATGGCGAAGAGAGCAAGAAGATACTTCTTGTCCTTTTTGATTGTCATCGTTGAATGCCAAGTTTATTTTCAAGAAAATCATCCATTAGTTTTTCAGATTCTTCTTGAGTATAATATTCCCCGTTTGCAATCCGTTTTTCCGCTTCCGCTACACGACGATGTACCTCTTCGACACAACTAACGATCACATTTGCAGGTAATTCATTCTCTATGATCCGTACTTTTTTATCTTTGACAAAACTGTCAACTATTGCTTTGAAATGGGGAAAAAAATCATCTTCGATTTTTAAACTCAATGTTTGCATTGCCCCCTCCTTTTCAAAAATTACTTGCTTTAATTATAACTGATTTTTTTCCTACAATCGTACCGGAATCCCGTTAGCCGATAGGTAGCGCTTGAGATCCATGATGTCAATCTCTTTGTAGTGAAAAATACTCGCTGCCAATGCCGCATCAGCACCGTGTTCAAACGCCTCTTTGATATGCTCCATCGTCCCCGCACCGCCGCTCGCGATAACGGGAACGTTTACCATACGGCTGATTTGTTCGGTAATCGAGAGATCAAAGCCCGCTTTTGTTCCGTCGGCGTCCATCGAGGTGAGCAAAATCTCTCCAGCTCCACGATCGACCGCTTCGCGCGCCCAATCGAGGGCATTGATCCCCGTATCGACTCGTCCGCCGTTAAGATAGACATTGTATTGATCCCCAGTCTTTTTCACATCGATCGCAATGACGATACATTGGCTTCCGAAACGTTTTGCACCTTCATCAATTAGTTCGGGACGTTTGATCGCGGCGGAGTTGACACTCACTTTATCACATCCGACATTGAGCAGTTTATAAATATCATCGAGCTTGCGAATGCCGCCTCCGACGGTGAGAGGGATAAAAACTTCTTTGGCGACCTGTTCAACGATATGAACAATCGTATCGCGTTCTTCGCAAGAAGCGGTGATGTCAAGGAAGGTCAGTTCATCCGCCCCCTCTTCGTTGTAGCGTTTGGCAACTTCGACAGGATCACCGGCATCTTTGAGCCCGACAAAATTCACACCCTTCACGACACGCCCATCTTTGACATCGAGACACGGAATAATCCGCTTTGCAAAAAAATTATCCATTTAACACCTTGTGTACAATCATACCGAAAGTATATCCCCCATTACCAAAAGTAACGATAAATTCTAAACACTGCCACTATGAGTTCAAAAGAATACAAATTCACTTTTTTTATGATTTAATAAGGAATTAACACTTTATTGGGTATAATTGATCCAATGCAAAAAGAGCGTGCCGCCATTGCCAAAAAAAAATTTGGCCAAAACTTTTTAAACGATGAGAGTGTTTTACAACAAATCATCCAATCGATGCCCGATACCCCGTATCGTATCGCGGAAATCGGGCCTGGATTAGGTGATTTAACTAAGTATTTAGTTGATGTCAAAAGTGTCACCGCTTTTGAGGTCGATACCGACTTGTGCAAGCATTTGGAGCACCATTTTGCCGATGCCATCGCTACCAACGCCCTAACCCTCCATTGCGGAGACGTTTTGGAGCATTGGAAGAGTGAGCTTTTGGATGAACCGTACGATTTAGTGGCGAATTTGCCCTATTACATTGCGACGAATATCATCCTTAAAGCCCTCGCCGATCCGGCGTGCCAAAACTTGCTTGTCATGATACAGCGTGAAGTGGCGGAAAAATTTTCCGCTACACCCGGAGAGAGAGCTTTCGGAGCACTCAGCGTCATAACGCAGAGTGTGGGCGATGCGGAAATCGTGTTACACGTTCCACCTACCGCATTCGATCCTGCTCCTAAAGTCGATTCGTGCGTACTGCTCATTTCTAAACGTACGAACCGTAATGATGAAGGGTTTGAAGAATTTTTACGAGCGGCTTTCACACAGCCTCGTAAAACCCTCCACAAAAATCTCTCCTCTCGCTATGATGGAACCCTTTTAGCCCAAGCTTTTGAGACGCTTGAGCTTGAAAAAACCATCCGACCTCATCAGCTCTGCACCGCTGACTTTCACCGGCTTTACACCCTGATCCAATAGCTTTTCTAGGGATATAAAGCACCTCAAACCATCAAAAATCATTAACGCTTTATGCGTTACACAAGGAAATAGTATGTCCGATGAACAAACTGCACCGAGCACACAACCACAAGGTGAAAATCGTCAGCGCCGAAACAACCGCCGCCCTTTCAGAAGCCGAAACGCTAACCGTCCCGAAGGTTCTGAAGGAGCTCCTGCTGAGCGCCAAAACGCAGAACCGCGTCAAGACAACCGCCCGCCGCGCAACGATAACAGACCCCCACGCCAAGATAACCGCCCGCCGCGTACAGAGCGTCCGGAGGGGGCTGAAAACAATGCTACCGACGCTGAATCAAACCGCAGCGGTCGTGACCGCAATCGCGGCGGACGTCGCGGAAGCCCGAGCACTCCGATTGATAACAATCTCCGCGACTTCGTCCTCCAAAACCAAGAGGCACACAAAAGCCGTCTGAACCCGCATTTTAAACTTGATCTCAATAACAACGAAAAAGTGCGCATTACCCCACTGGGCGGTCTTGGTGAAATCGGCGGGAATATCACCGTTATCGAAACCGAAAATGAAGCGATCGTTATCGATATCGGAATGAGCTTTCCAGATGAAGAGATGCACGGAGTTGATATCCTCGTTCCGGATTTCACCTATTTACGCGAAATCCGCAAAAAAATCGTAGCCGTCATCATCACCCACGCCCATGAAGACCATATCGGAGGGGTGCCGTATTTTTTCAAAGAGATGCAATTCCCGATTTACGGAACGCCGTTGCCGTTGGCAATGATCGGCAACAAATTCGACGAACACCACATGCGAGATTTCCGCCGCTACTTCAATCCGATCGTCAAACGAGTACCGTACAAAATCGGAAACGATTTCGAGATCGAGTGGATGCACATGACCCACTCCATTATCGATTCTTCTTCATTGGCAATCACCACCAAAGCGGGAACCATCATCCATACAGGTGACTTTAAAATCGACCATACGCCGGTTGATGGGTACACAGCCGACTTACACCGACTTGCATACTACGGAGAAAAAGGGGTTTTATGTCTCCTCTCCGATTCGACCAACTCATACAACAAAGAGTGGACGCCGAGTGAGTTGACTGTAGCCCCAGGATTTGATCGTCTTTTTGCAAAATCGGAAGGTCGCATCATTATGTCGACGTTCAGCTCAAACATCCACCGTGTCTATCAAGCGATTTTGGCAGGGATGAAATACAACCGTAAAGTGTGTGTTATCGGGCGTTCGATGGAGCGCAATCTCGAAGTATGTATGCAGTACGATTACATCAAACTCCCTAAAAATATCTTCATCGATGCCGAAGAGGCAAACCGCATGAGTGACAAAGACGTCCTCATTGTCACCACCGGAAGCCAAGGGGAACCGAGTTCTGCCCTTTTCCGTATGGCGATCGGCGAACACCGCCACATCAAAATCAAACCGACCGATATGATCATCCTCTCAGCCCGTGCAATTCCAGGGAATGAAGGCTCGATTTCTGGGATGCTCAACTATCTTCAACGTGCCGGTGCAAAAGTTGCGAACGACCGCGACATCCACGTATCGGGTCACGCGAGCATGGAAGAGCAAAAGTTGATGCTCCGCCTCACGAATCCAAAATTCTTCTTGCCGGTGCACGGAGAATACAACCATATTCAAAAGCACAAAGAGACAGCGGTAAGCTGTGGTGTCCCTGAACGTAACATCCTCTTGATGAGCGATGGAGACTGTATCGAGGTCAATACCAAAATGATGCGTAAAGCGAAAACCGTCAAAACCGGTAAAACCTATATCGACAACCAAAACAATCACCAAATTGAAGATGATATTATCATCGATCGTCAAAAAATGGCGGCAGAAGGGATGGTAGTATTGGTCGCACAAGTGAGTGCTGCCGATTCGCACCTCCTCTCAAAACCGCTGGTTACCAGCTTCGGTCTTGTTGCCGATCGCCATGACAAAGCATTCGCTGCAGAGATGGAAGATGTGCTAGAGCATTTCCTCCTCAATATGAAACCGGGACTTATCGAGAATCCCAAAGCGTTGGAAAACGATCTCCGCCAAGTGGTACGTAAACATATCTACCGCAAGATGAAAAAATATCCGCTTATCGTTCCACACGTTTTTGTTATGTAAAAATTCTGCCCTCACAACACACCAAGAGCGAGGTCGCCCGCAGTAGTGCGAAGGCGTACCGATAGCGTCTTGCTGTGAGGGCAATTTTCTTTTGATACTTTTCTTATTAAAAAGAAAAGTATATATCTCTTTTCGCTATACTCTCTCAAAATTACTTCCAAAGACACGCCCATGAAAGTAACCCTACATCACTATACACCGCTTGTTATTTGTTCCGACGCTATTCGTACCTGCTGGCAAAGTTTCGATAAAAGCGATAACGGAGGAGAAGTCGACCGTGCGCTCATCGACCGCGTCGGCAATAAATTCAAGCATGCTTCGACATTAGAACACATCGCTTATAACTTCTATATCGAGGGGATCAGCCGAGCGCTCCTCCAAGAGCTTGCACGACATCGTATGGCATCGCTTAGCGTCAAAAGCACCCGATATACTCTCAAAGAACTTAAAGATGAAGCTCCCTTTAGCATTGATCACAAAGAACGGGCTGAGAAATATCTGGTCATGACAGACGTAGAGATGGTCGATGAAATGAGTATCAGAGCGCTCGAAAACCTCCGTGCCGTACTTGCAAGCGGTATCAGTAACGATCGTGCGAAATACTGCCTTCCGGAGAGCTACAAGACCGAACTCACATGGTCGATCAATGCTCGGAGCCTTCAAAATTTTATTTCATTGCGCAGTGATAAAGCGGCGTTATGGGAAATTCGTGATTTAGCCCGTGCTGTCTACGATGCACTACCTGAAGATCACCGTTATCTGTTCGAAAATTCACTTAAAGAGGACCACACATCATGAAAACTACTCTCTTCCTAGGTATTACAGCCGCTCTATTACTCTTCAGCGGGTGCGCTGAAAAAGAGATCACCATCAACGGTATGATCTGTCCTGCCGGAACAACCGAAGATCGAATGCGTGCTGATTTTCAAGAGTGCCGCTACTACGATCTAAAAGCCGCCGGAGAAGCATCAAAAGCTCCGATTAGCGTAGAGTGTCAAAAGTGTCTTGAGAGCAAAGGGTATAAAGTCGAGCAATAAATCGCTCTTTGAGCGGTTTGTCGTTGTATCCTTTTTGGGATAAGTTTTAAATGAAGAGAAGAGAGCTTCGGGAAAGATTCCCCGAAGTGTTTAGAATTTACAGAGCTGCTTTAGCTTGAGCGGTGAGGGCAGTAAATGCCGCTGCATCATTCATAGCCATGTCAGCAAGGATTTTGCGATCAAGTTCGATGTTAGCACGTTTAAGGCCGTTCATGAATACTGAATAGCTCATTCCGTTTAGGCGGCATGCCGCATTGATACGGATAATCCACAATTTACGGAATTCACGTTTTTTCTGTTTACGGTCACGGAACGCGTATACGAGTGAGCGCTCGAGTTGCTCTTTCGCTTTACGGAAATGTTTGTGGCGTGCACTGTAGAAACCAC
>NZ_JAEMQA010000150.1 GCF_022759005.1 Sulfuricurvum sp.
TGGTCGAGGGGGCAGGTGCTGCGGGCGTTGCGGCATTGTTTCATCATAAAGTTTCACATCGAGGCGATAAAAACGTCGGAGTTGTCCTGAGCGGCGGGAATATGGATGTAACCCTCTTGTCGATCATTATCGAAAAAGGGTTAATCAAGTCAGGCCGTAAAATGAAATTAACCGTTACGTTGATCGATAAACCGGGAACATTGATGCAGTTGACACGCATGTTGCAAGATCTCAATGCCAATATCGTCCATATCGAATACGACCGAACTTCGACATCGTTGGCATACGGAGATGCGAATGTCACCATCCACCTTGAAACCAAAGGTGAAGTGCATCAACAACAAATACGCGCTGCACTCAAAGAGAACCGCTATTTAAGCAGCGAAGAGTTATAAAGGGAGCGTATAATGGATGTTTCAAAAGTATTGCATTTTAAACATCCGATTCTCTTTTTAAAAACACTTTCAAACGGAAATTTGGGTGCAATAGATGCTCAAAATGCTCTGCGCATTATTGATGCTTCGACCTACGAAATATTGGGTGGATTTAAGACCAATATCTTACATGAGCGTCTTATCGGCAGTTATGTCGATATGACTCCGGATGCCGAGTATTCTGCTTCTGCTGTTTTAGGCACCAATCAGGCAGCCGTTTTCAGCTTATCCCAGCGCAAAGTACTTTATAAGACGGGATTGCATAACGGTGAAGTGAGCAGTGTCGGATTGGATCCAAACGGACGCTATCTTGTGACGTGCGGGGAAGACGGAAAGTCGTTTGCATGGGTGTTAAAGACTTCCCGTTTGGCATTTACTTTGCCGCAGCATGAGGATTATGTCAGTACCGTTGCGTTTAGTGAGAGTGGACAATGGATCGCGACAGGAAGCGGCGATATGAGTATTAACCTTCTTAATGTCGCCATGATGAACAAGCCCATCAAACTTCGAGGTCATAAAGCTGCTATTGCAAAAATCCTTTTTCTTCCGGATGCGAAATTGCTTTCAGCCGATAAAGAGGGACATCTCATTGTTTGGGATATGAGCACCGCTAAAATGTTGGTATCGCTTAAAAAAATGGATGGAGAAATAAGCTCCGTTTGTATCAGCAAAACAAAGCGGTTCGTATTTGTGAGTACCAAAAACGGGAATATCGGGCTCTATGATATGACATCGATGGAGCAGATTAAGCCCAACTATTTAACTTTTCAAGGTACGGTAACGTCGATTGCATTTTTAACCGATCCTATCCGTTTAGCAGTAGGGATGATTGATGAAAAAATAGAGTTCTATCCCCTTTTAGGAGATGAAGAACGGTATGCCCAAAAGATTAAAGAGGGGGAGTATAAACCTTTCTACGACGCATTGGAAGATAACCCGATGTTTTATTATTCTAAAACATATGAAGCCGCTGAAAAGAGTTGGTCCGATGTTTTAGAAAAAGGCCGACAGCTTCTCGAAAAAAACGAACGACAGAAAGCCAAAGAACTTTTTGCCCCTTTTGCAACGATAGCGAAAAAAAATACACTGATTAATCAGATGTTCAATTCGTATGAGAAATTTGAGCAGTTTGAACACAGTGTACTAGAGGGTCGTTTGTCGTTGGCATACTCACTGGCAAAACAATATCCTGCGTTCCAAGAAACAGAGCTTTACCGTAAAATGGAGTTGACGTGGAAAAAACTCTTCTTTAAAGCCCAAGAATTGATTTTGACTCCCAACGGTGATGAAAAAGCAAAAGAACTTTTTATACCGTATCGCGGTATTTCTGAAAAAACGATGTTGATTCAGCAGATGTTTGAAGATCGTAAAATGTATATTTATTTCAAAAAAACGATTGCACAGCACGATTACGTCAAATTTTTTGCGTTGGTCAAAAAACACCCGTTTTTAAAAGAGTTCAGCGAATACAGCGAAGTGATGGAGTATGCCGATAAGCTTTATATCCAATCACAAAAAGCGTATGCAAAAGGGGAATTCGCAACGGCTCGAAAAGCGTGTGAAATTCTTATCGCTTTTCCCGATTATTTTGTAGAAGCTCAGGAAATGATCAATACGATGCGGATAAAACATCTTTTTTATGAAGCGATTTCGTCCAATAATCTCTCCAACGCGTTTTCATACCTGAGTACTTATCCGTTGTTGTATGAAACCCCTGAAGCGCAAGCATTGGAACGTCAATGGAGCAGTGCGGTCGATAAGGCTCAGCGCGCTGCAGCAAAAGGGGATGTGAAGGAGACGTTTTGTGTATTTGAACCATATTTCACGATTCGTCCGAAATATGCAGCTATGGCGGCTGTCGTTGCGCAAGCCTATTGCGCCCAGTTAGAAAATAAAATACGTTCGAATGCACCCCAAAAAGATATTGAGAGCGGTATTCGACATTATATCAGGATGTTCGGAACGGATGATGGGATATTGGAGATTATCGCTTTGCTCAAAAAGGTGACTGTATCGACTTTGGAAACGGGTGCACTTAGACAAGGATCGTTCGAGTCATGGACACCGACCAACAGAGTCGATGATATTACACGAAGAGGGTAGATGATAGCGATTGATCTGGGCTCCAATACAATCCGTTTTATTGAGTTTGACGGTCAGAATTGGGGAAAAAGTTTCGAAAAAATCGTCCGCACGGCTGAAAACATCGGGAATACTCAGCGCATTGGAGACCAAGCGATAGAGCGGATTGTAGCCGCTATAGACGAAGCACGTACTCATATCGATTTGACTCAGCCTGTTCGAGCCTATACAACCGCAGCAATGCGTTTTGCAAATAACAGCGCAGAGGTATTGCAACGCATTTATGAACGCAGCGGTGTCTCTTTTGAGATCATTGACGCTCAAAAAGAGGCAATGCTAACCCTTGATGCGGTACGTTATCGAATGGAGCAAATAGGAAATATCCCGCCTCTATTTCTTTTAGCCGACATTGGAGGCGGATCGACTGAACTAACCCGCTGTGAGGGTAAAAACATCGAAACGGTGAGTCTGAATTTCGGTATTGTCACCATGAGCGAAGAGACGCAACACTCTATGGATGAAAAAATCGCAGTGTTTAAATCAAATATTGAAAAACATAGTGCCGGTGATTCACTATCTTTAGTCCTGACGGCAGGAACACCTACGACCATTGCAGCATATTTGAACGGAATGGATTATGAACATTATGATCCTCGAAAAATCAACGGCTATCGACTAAAACTATCCGATTGTTATCGTGTTTACGATGATTTGCTTCAAATGGATGAATCGATTCGGATTCGATATGTAGGGATCGGAAGAGAGAACCTGATTATGGCGGGAATCCTCATGGTAACCGCAATTTATGAGGCGATTGGAACAGATGAAGCGATTATCATCGATGACGGACTGCGTGAGGGGATAGCACTTGAGTATTACAAAATGTCATAAATTTTGCCCTGTGTTTCATTTTTGTTATAATAAGTAAAAAAGAGAGGGGTTAGTATTGAAATTAAATAATATTAAGCGCGTCGGTGTTCTTTTGCGCCCCTCAACTCCTGAACTTAGAGATATGTTTTTTGAAGCCAAAAGGATTTTCGAGTCACGCGGCATAGAGGTTATTATTGACAATATTAGCGGCGGGATGATCGGAACGATGGGTCAGCCGTTTGACATGATGTGTCAAAATTCCGATTTTCTCCTTACAATAGGGGGAGATGGTACTCTGATCTCAGCCGTACGGCGTTCGTATCGTTATCAGCTACCGGTACTCGGGGTACATGCCGGAAAACTCGGTTTTTTGGCAGATTTGGATTTTTCTGATCTTGAACCCTTTGTTGATATGATGATTGCGGGTGAATATCGTATCGATCAACGGGCTATTTTACAAGCCACGGTCTCTACCGCAAACGGCGATACTACCATTTATGCGTTTAATGACATTGTTTTAACACGTCCTTCAATTGCGAAAATGATCAGCTTGGAAACCTATGTAGACGGACGGAGCTTTAATACCTATTTTGGTGACGGTGTGGTTATCTCTACTCCGACGGGATCAACGGCATATAATCTCTCCGCCGGAGGGCCGGTTCTTTTTCCGTTGACTCAGGTATTTGCATTGACGCCGATTTGTCCGCACTCGTTGACGCAGCGTCCCGTCGTTTTGCCCGGACATTTTGAAATTGAGATGAAAACGCCCGATCTTTCTGCTTTGGTTATCGTGGACGGGCAGGATTTGGTTGAAATCAGCGACAAAGATACGGTACACATTAAACTCGCCGGTGGTGCGGCACATTTGATCCACAGCAAAGAGTTCAATTATTTTGAAGTACTTAAAGAGAAATTGGGATGGGGTAACTGATGATTGAACGCTTTTATCTAAAAGAATTTTTGACGTTCAAAGAAGCAGCATTGGATTTTCATCCGGGGTTGGTCGTTTTTACCGGTCCCAGCGGAAGCGGTAAATCGATCTTGATGCGTTCGATTTTAGCCTCCGTAGGACTGGATAGTGTGGAAGCATCGATTTGTGAATCTTCGGTTAAATGGGAGATCGATGAAGAGGAATACGGAATAAAGAACGATGAGATTAATATTTTCCGTCACGTAAAAAAAGACAAAACTTCTTATTTTATCAATAATCAACGTACCTCAAGAAACTCTATGGAATCGATCAGTTCAGCATATTTAAGACATTTGAGTTTAAAAGATTACAGCGATTTTGAGCCCTCGGCACTCTTGGATCTGATCGACAATCGTGTCATCGCGCTCAATCCGGATCATCAAGCACTGTTAGAACAACACTGCTCAGGCTACAATGATTACAAGAGATTAAGCGACGAATTGAAAACGATTGAAGAACAAGAAAAAAAATTATCGGATCTCAAAGAATTCGCCCAATTCGAGATCAACAAAATCGATGCAATCAATCCGCGCATTGGTGAAGATGAAGAACTGACCCAAATTAAAAAACAACTCTCAAAAAAAGAGAAGATTGAGCAGGCTATTTCACAGGCTCACTCGATTTTTGCGTATGAGTCTTCGGTTGGTTCGGCACTTGGGCTCCTCGAAGTCGATAGCTCATTTTTTGATGATGCGATGAATGAACTCCGAAATGTATTTGAAGGGGCCTCTGAACGGCTCGAAGAGCTTGAAGAAGTTTCGGTAGAATCGGTGTTGGATAGAATTGAACAAATTGCTGAACTCAAACGTCGTTACGGCAGTGTTGAGGAAGCGTTGGCATACCGTGATAAAAAAAAGGTCGAATTAGAATCGTATGAGAGCATAGAACACTTCAAAGATGAATTGATCAAAAAAATCGGCGAGCTCAGAATCTCTCTGGATGCTTCGGCCTCCGTTCTCTCTGAAAATCGTCGTTCAGTACTCTCCGATACGCTCAAAGGGCTCAATAACTATTTAAATATGCTTTATCTAAGAGAAGCAACCCTGTCTCTTGAAACCGCATCGCTCGGTGCAACAGGCAATGACACCGTAGTTCTTGGATTGAGCGGGACGAAACTTGATAAACTCAGTTCCGGTGAGTTTAACCGTCTTCGACTTGCTTTACTGGCATTGGGTGTGGAAACGATGCAAAATACTGGAGGGGTATTGATGCTCGATGAGATTGATGCGAATCTCAGCGGTGAAGAGTCGATGAGTGTTGCCAAAGTGCTTCGTCATCTTTCGACACGCTATCAGATTTTTGTTATCTCTCATCAGCCTCAGCTCACCTCAATGGGGCAGCAGCATTTCTTGATTTACAAAGATGATGAAAGCCGTGTCCGTGAATTGGATGAGAGTGAACGGATAGAGGAGATCGCACGTATTATCAGCGGTGATGCTATCAGTGACGAAGCACGAGGTTTTGCTCGGGATTTATTTGAACGTTCACGGGGGCATGCATGATTATCGATACCCACATTCATCTCGATGATGAACGCTATCGTGAAGATTTTGATGAAATGATGAAGCGTGCCCATGAGACAGGGGTTGAAGCGTTCATTATCCCCGGTGCCCATCCGGGAACGCTGGAGCGTGCCGTAGAACTTGCGGAAGCGTATGAAAACATCTATTTTGCCGTCGGTGTTCACCCCTACGATATGGAAAGTTTCGAAGAGGTTGATTTTGAACGTTATGCCGCTCATCCTAAATGTGTGGCGATCGGCGAATGCGGATTGGATTATTTCCGTCTTGAAGGTTCAGAAGATGAAAAAGCATCGGAGAAAAAACGTCAGGATTATGTTTTTCGCGAACACATACGCTTTGCGAAAAAAGTAAAGAAGCCGCTCATCGTACATATTCGCGATGCGAGCCACGATGCGAAAATGGTTCTAATCGAAGAGGGGGCTGATGTCGTGGGGGGAGTGCTCCATTGTTACAATGCCGACGATGAACTGCTCTCTCTTGCTGATCACGGGTTTTATTTTGGGATAGGCGGGGTCGTGACGTTTCAAAATGCGAAAAAACTGATCAATATTCTCCCCCGTATACCGCAAGAGAAACTTGTCATTGAAACGGACGGTCCGTATTTAACGCCGCATCCTCATCGCGGAACGAGGAACGAACCCTCTTATACCCGTTTTATTGCCGATAAAATGGGAGATTTATTAGGGATGGATAGTGCTCAAATAGAGTCGCTAACCTCCAAAAATGCAAAGCAATTATTCGGGTTAAGGTAACAATATGGAGGGGATATGAAGCGCCGATTATTGCTGATACTTTGTATCCCTTTGTGGCTTATGGGAGGAGGATTCGATCCGAATGATGTAAAAAAAATCGAAGTTCTCCGCCATTTCGATCTTCCCCCTTCTTATTTGCAAGATCCCTACTTACACGATGCCTACGATCAGAAAAAACGTGAATGTATGTTGCAGGGGATTACCGATATATCCGAAGATTCGGACGTATTCATTCCGGTGCTTTCTTCTCTCATTGCACAATCGGATTTGCCGAGTGAATTTTTGTTTGTCGTACTGGTCGAATCACAATTAAACGGAAACTCCACCTCATCCAAAGGGGCGGCTGGTTTTTGGCAATTCATGGAGAGTACCGGAAAATTGCAAGGATTACAGGTTAATAAATTTGTTGACGAACGGCGTGACCATGTAAAATCGACCCGTGCGGCGATCGCCTATTTGAGCAGTTTGAAAAAGCAATTCGGTAAATGGTATTTGGCTCTTATCGCGTATAACTGCGGTGATGGAAGATTAAGCCGTGCAATATCAAAAGCGGGAACAACCGATATACAAGTACTGACCGATCCAAAAAGGACCTATTTACCGCCGGAGAGTCGTAATTATGTTCGAAAAGTGGTCGCTTTGGCATTGTTGGCGACGGAAGATGTATTTCTTTCAAAATTTCAATTCGATACGTATTCGACTGCACCTCAGGAGAGTAAAATTGCGACCGTTTATCTCCCTGAAGGGGAAAAAATCGATCGTATCGCCGCTGTTCTTGAAATGCCGAAAAAAAATTTATTAAAACTCAATACTCATTTAAAAAAGGGAGTCACTCCCCCTAATGAACAAGCCTATCCTGTCTATATTCCACAAAACAAATTGGATGAATTTCGACAGAAATACCGACCGAAAGATTTTAAAGGGTATTTTGTTCTGGACCGCGTAAAATCAGGAGAAACGATAGATCAACTCTCCAAACGGTACAATGTTTCCAACTCCTCAATTATGATGGAAAACATGATCGGAGATGATGAACGAAATTTGAACAGACGTGTTAAAATTCCCATCAACAAGCCATTTCTTAATCCCCGTTTGCACAAAGCAAAATCGGGTGAAACTCTGGTTTCAGTCGCAAAAATGTATAATATAACACTTGAACAGTTAAAATTGAAAAATCCATTTATAACGAATACGCTGCATGATGGGGAGGAAGTAAAGATTGGTGATTAGGACACTTGTGACAGTTTTGATTGTTTTGTTCAGCGGATGTACGACAAGAACGGGATCGTATTCGTATCAGCCGATAAAGCCTTCACAAAAATATCCTTCCGAAAACTTATCGTCAGAATCTTCAACCGTGTATAAAAAAAATGGCGATTACCAAGCGACAATGCGCCCTTATACCGTTTTCGGCAAAGAATATTATCCCACGGTTGTCCATGTGGGAGATACCTTTATGGGAACAGCCAGTTGGTACGGTCCTGATTTTCACGGAAAGTTTACTTCCAGCGGAGAGGCGTATGATATGTATGCGCTGACGGCGGCACATAAAACTTTGCCGATGAATACGGTCGTGAGAGTTACCAATACCGAAACCAATGCACAAACCGTTGTCCGGATCAACGATCGGGGTCCTTTCGTTGAGAATCGGATCATCGATCTCTCTTATTCCGCCGCGGAACAAGTAGGTGTTTCCAAACGGGGAACGGCACAAGTTAAGTTGGAAGTGTTAGGTTTTGAACCGACTTCTGCTAGAACGATTGATATGAAAGCCATCGCCAAAGGTCCAAGAGAGAGTCTCCTTACTAACTTTTTTGTCCAAATCGGTTCGTTTGAACGATTTGAAGGGGCAAAATATACCAAAGAAAAATACGGATCTTTTCACGGCTATTCGGCAATCATAAAAGATACACAGTATAATAACAAACGACTATTTCGTGTATGGCTTGGTGGATTCAAAAGTGAAGCCGAAGCGCGCGATTTCATTTCACGGGGCTATTTTGAAGGCTCCTTTATCATAAGGGAATAACGATGATTCAAAAAAAACGTACAACCAAAGAGACCGATATCGATTTATCACTTCGTATTGCCGGAGAGGGAAAAAGCACGATTTCGACAAAAGTAGGTTTTTTGGATCATATGCTTGAGAGTTTTGCCAAACACGCACAAATCGATTTGATGGTAACGTGTGAAGGGGATATTCACATCGACGATCACCATAGTGTCGAAGATATCGGAATCGTATTAGGTCAAGCATTGCGTGAGGCTATTTATCCGATTGAGAAAGTGGAACGCTTCGGAAGTGCCACCATTGTCATGGATGAGGCGGCAGTGTGCTGTGATTTGGATTTGAGCAATCGCCCGTTTTTAGTTTATGATGTGCCTGTATCAGGGAAAATCGGCAGTTTTGATACGGAATTGGCAGAAGAGTTTTTTCGGGCGGTGACCTTTAATGCCGGCATTACCGCCCATATCATTATGGTGCGCGGTAAAAATAAACACCATATCATTGAAGCAGCATTCAAATCACTTGCCGTTGCACTTCGCCGAGCTTTGGCACATAATGATCGTGCGGGCGTTCCGAGTACCAAAGGGGTTTTATGATCAAGCTCCTTATTTTGGATGTAGACGGATGTATGAGTGACGGTAAAATCATCTATACAGCCGATGGTTTGGAGCTCAAAAACTTCAATGTCAAAGACGGCTTTGCTATCAAAGCGTGGGTCAAAATGGGGCATATTGCAGCGATTATTACCGGTCGGGATTCGGCGATCGTTGCTCATCGGGCAAAAGAACTCGATATTGCGCATCTTTATCAAGGGGTGAAAGACAAATGCGCCGTTGCGATGCAGATGTGTGCTGAACTCGGAATTGAAGCGCATGAAGTTGCTGTTATCGGTGATGATTTGAACGATTACACTTTGCTTCAATGGGCTGGACAAGCATACACTCCGAATGACGGTTCGGACTATCTGAAATCGTTTGCCGAAGTATTGGAACGGTGCGGAGGCGATGCGTGCGTACGTGAAATGATCGAAAAAGTGATCCGACGCAACGGCGAAGAAGAAAAATTTTTAGCACTTTGGATTTAAATGTCGATTAATCTATTTTTTCTCCTTTTGATCGCTCTATTAATGGGTATGTTTACCTATTTCTCTCCCGATTATACGATGCTGGATAAAAATAAAGATACTCCTCAGATTGAGCTTTCCCATTTTACTTTGTATGAAATTTCTCCCAAAAAGATTGATCATATCTTAGAGGGGGAAGAGGGGAAAAAGTTTGAAACGCGCTATGTGGTAACATCAGCTAAATTTAGCGATAATACGAAAACGATGTTTCACTCTCTTCGTGCGAATCACGTTGAGTATCAAAACGATCTCTTAACCTTGAATGGCGATGTCCGATATGTGCGGCAAGACGGACTAGAATTTCGTTCCAAAGAGGGGACGTATAACACAAAAGAGTCATTGATTCAAACAAAAGGCTCTTTTGTTATTACGAAAAATGCCCACCGAATTGATGGAACGACACTCAATTATAATACTAAAAAAGATACGGTAAGCGCCGATCGCGTATGCGGTGTTTATCAATTGAAATAGGAATGCTTCCGATGATAAAAAAATTACTGTTATTGCCACTTTTGATGAGCATGGGGTGGGGCGAAGAGCTCAAAGTTGTTTCCGATAATTTCAAAGGGGATCAGCAAAAGGGGATTTCTGTCTTTACCGGAAAAGTAAAAGTGACCAAAGGGCTGGATGAGCTTAATGCCTCTAAAGTGACAATTTATACCGACAGTGACAAAAAACCGATGAAATACGTAGCGGAAGGGGATGTCTCATTTTATATCGTGACAGAATTGAATGAGAAATACAGAGGGAAATCTCAAACCGCCATTTATCTTCCAAATGCAAACGAATATCAATTTTTCCAAAAAGTAGATCTCATCCGATTGGACGATTATCGACGGGTAAAAGGGGATAAAGTGATCGTTAATACGGTTGCGGGCAACGCTTCGGCAGAAAGTACCAATCAAGAACCGGTTATTATGACATTTACCCTTCAAGATAAAAAAAATAAAGACAAAAGCCCCTCGAAATGATCGAAATTATTGATGCTAATTTCGTGACGTCCGCGCCGAACATTCGTCTTGCTCCGGAAAATGAGTATCACAATGAAGTAGCGTTTATGGCTCGTTCTAATACGGGGAAAAGCTCTTTGCTTAATTCATTGACACAGAGAAAATCGTTGGCGAAAGTATCCGCAACACCCGGAAAAACACGCCTTATTAATTATTTTGATGTAGTATTTGCCGATCGAGAAAACAATGAGCGTTTGAGTGCAAAATTTGTCGATTTGCCGGGTTTTGGGTATGCCAAAGTGGCCAAATCGCTTAAAATCGACTGGGAAAAAAATTTAACGGATTTTATTTCCGAACGGAAACAAATCCGCATTTTTGTCCATTTGATCGATTCTCGTCATCCTGATTTGGCGATAGATCACTCCGTGAGCGAGTATTTATTAGATATTTGTACTCCAGAACAATATATTGTAACGATATTTACAAAAATCGATAAATTGAACCAAAAAGAGCTCTCCGAATTACGAAAACGATTTCCGAATGCATTGATGGTATCGAATTCGAAACGCAAAGGTATCGATGCTATTGTTGCGCACTTTTATGATCTGCTTAAAAGCGAAACTGTATGAGTATAACCTATAAAAAACCGACATTGCACGACATTCCGGCAATGCAACAGCTTGTTGCGCCCGAGATCGAAAGCGGTGTCATTTTACATCGAAGCAATGATGAAATTGCGACCAATATCCGATCCTATTTTTTAGCGCTGGACGGAGAAAAATTGGTTGGTTTTGTGGCACTGCATATCCATTCACCGATTTTGGCTGAGCTTCGTTCCATGATTGTCGACACGGGATATAGAGGACAAAATATCGGTAGTTCACTTGTTCAAAATGCCTGCGATGAAGGACGCCGTCTTGGATTGAAAGAGGTATTGGCGTTGACCTATCAGCAACGCTTTTTTGAACGTTTGGGTTTTTATGAAATCCCCAAAGAATCTATTCCAGAGCATAAAATCTGGGCAGATTGTATTAAATGTAAACATTTTCCGGTATGCAACGAAGTCTCCCTTATCAAAACGTTATAAGTCGGCTTTTTTTAGTCGTCCTCTTTATCGGATATATCAGTTTAAGCAGTATCTATCTACTGATGCCGCCTTTATTGGCCGTATTGTTTTTTGCGTATCACAACGCATTGACAAAGCATGATCTTTTTGGCTTAACGACGATTATCGTCATGCTTTTGGTTTTAGAAGCGGAAAAAGGGTTTTGGTTCGGAAGCACGGTTTTATTTTTTACGGTGATGTCCCGATACCTTTTGCCGAAAATTGAACAGGTTATCCGATGCAAAATGTGTATGACAGCCATTTTTGTCGCTATTGCTTATCCGGCATTTTGGGCGTTTATATGGTTTGTAAATCAGCTCTTTTTGTTGAGTGTGCCTCAAGTTGACTGGCATATTTTTTTGTATATGGTTATTGAATTTTTGATGATTGCGGCGTTCATATGAAAATAAAGATTTTGCTTACTTTGTTTACAATTATTTGGATCGGTTTGATAGTGCGTGTTTTTCATCTCTCCGTTCAATCCAATGATTATTACGAATCTCTTTCCGAAAACAACAGCATTAAATCAGAACTGACCCCTCCGGTAAGAGGAGAGATTCTCGATCGTAACAATGAACCGATCGCAATCAACGAACTGGGATTCAAAATCGCGCTTGCTCCCCATTTGACCAAAGGGAAAGACCGTACGCTTTTGGACAAAGAGATAGCATACATTGTGTCAATGATCCCATCGCTCGATCCACAGAAAATTGCAAAAACGTACATTCAGGAGGATTCGTACTACAATCACTCCTTTATCGATGTCGTCGATTTTATTCCGCATGAAACGATCATTCCGATTTATTCCCTATTGAATTTACGGGGAACGATAAAAATTTCCCCTTCGCCAAAGCGCCTTTATCCATACGGATCGATTGGTGCTCATGTGATCGGTTATGTGGCAAAAGCAAATCAAAAAGAGATTGATGCCGATCCGTCATTAAAACTTTTGGGGCATGTCGGTAAAAATGGGATTGAAAAGTACTACAACGGCTATTTGCAGGGGGTTGCGGGAGAGCGACGTATCAAGGTCAATGCGCATAATGTTGAGATTGAAGAGATTGGACGGAGTGCGACACAAGAAAATCATAATTTGGTATTGAATCTTGATATGAAGCTTCAAAGTTTTATTACACAAGCGTTTGAAAAACGGGTGGGTGCAATCATTGTTATGGATGTCCACGGTGCTATCTATGCAGCCGGAAGTTACCTTGAATATGATCTCAATGCATTTGTTTCCGGTATTAGCCCCGAAGAATGGAATGCTCTCATGACAAGTGTTGACTCTCCATTTACTAACAAAATGATTAACGGTCTGTATCCACCGGGATCAACGATTAAAAGTAATATGGGATTGCTCTATATTACCTCGGGCGTATGGAATGAGGGGACAACCATTATGAGTACCGGTTCGATGCGTTTAGGAAATCGAACGTTTCGCGACTGGAAGAAAAACGGTCACGGTGCAACCAATATCACCAAA
>NZ_JAEMQA010000115.1 GCF_022759005.1 Sulfuricurvum sp.
ATCATCCCTTTTTATTTCTCATTATAGCACCTTACTATTCTTGCTCAAATGGAATATTTTTTTCACGGCAATATTGAGCTATCTCTTCATCTTTTTCATAAATGGTCATTTGATACCTTTTTATTCGTTATTCAATAGATTTTTTGAAAAAACTGATATAAAATTTTCCGCCGTTCTGCGTTGCCGCCATATCAACATACTCATCGATAAAATCATCAAACGGAATCTGTGCGTCACACGCCGCACGATGAACGCTCATCGCTTCTGAAAAAGCATCATCGTTACTGATCCCGCCGAGCACTTCAAACAGGGCACTCGCATCGTGTGCACTTCCCGCGCTGTAGTGTTCGATCGCGTATTCATAGAGGGCACGAAGCGTTGCGAAATCCTGCACTTCGTTCATATCGAGACGCTCCATGTTTTCAAGAGCATTCGTCATTCTCTCCAACGCCAAATCGAGGATATTGGCATAATACGCCATGAGGGTATCTTCATCGAATCTCTCATGTGCCTGTGCTTCGAGGACGTACAAAGAGGCAATATCCCCCTCGCTTTGCGCTTGGAAAATTTTATCTTTTAATGCTTGCATGACAATGCCTCCTTCAGGCGATTAAGTGCTTCGATGGTGCGCACCGTCTCTTCGACGAGGGCGATGCGGATATAGCCGACACCCGGATTTTCGCCGCGCGCGTCGTCACGTGCCAAGAACTCTCCTGGCAACACTTTGACGTTATAGTCGCGATAAAGACGTTGAGTAAACTCAAGAGCATCCCCTACTTTTAGCCAAACATAAAACGTCGCATCGGAGGTTATTATCCCTAAAATCTCCTGCGCCGCTTTAAAATTTTCCGCATAGACGGCACGCGTTTTCGCCACATGATACTCATCCGCCCACGCCATCGCTGCCGCCGCTTGAAGCGGGAGCGGTGAAGCACACCCGACGTACGTGCGATACTGCGCGTACCCTTTGAGTATTTCGGCATCGCCTGCGATAAATCCGCTTCGAAGCCCCGGTGCAGACGAGCGTTTAGAGATCGAATTGATGACAAGGACGTTTTTGAACGACGTATTGCCGACATAGATCGAGGCTTCAAGGAGCGAAGGGATTTTCTGATCGGTGTAAATCTCACTGTAGCACTCGTCGTTGATGAGACAAAAATCGTGTTTGAGCGCCAGTTTTACCCAATCGCCCAACTCTTCGAGACTCAGTACCGATGCGGTTGGGTTGTTTGGAAAGTTCAAAATGACCAGATCGCATTCGGCGAGTTCCGCTTCGTTGATGATCGGCTTGAAGCCGTTTTGCTCGGTCAAGTTGAGATGGATGACACGAGCGCGCGACGCAATCGCAGCCCCCTCATAAATCTGATAAAACGGGTTGGTGTACGCCATGACTGGCTCTTTTTTATCGAATAGATAGTACTGAGGGAAATTAAAGAGCACTTCCCGTGTCCCGAACGAACTGATGAGTTCACTTGGTTTCAGTTTGACCCCGAAACGGCGTTCGACGAACCCTCTCATCGAGTCATTGAGATAGTTCTCTCCCGCCGTTTTCGGATAGCGACGCAACTCTTTGGAGTGTTTGGCGAACGATTTTTGGATAAATGCCGGAGTCTCGAACTGCGGTTCTCCGATGGTCAGAGCGATCGGAGAATACGCAGGATTGGGGGTAATATCCGCCAAAAGAGCGGTCAGTTTTTCAAATGGGTACGGTTCAAAATGCAAAGGACGATCTTTGTAATGGAATTAATTACCTATATTATAGCGTCGAAAGCCTTAACTATTTAGCCCCAACATCATTTTCACACCATACTCGACTTTCGCCAACTCTTCCTCACTCACATACCCGATGCACTCACCGATTCGGCTTTTAGCAATATTACGAAGCTGCTCAATCATCGCATCGCTCTCATGTTTGAGTTTATCGCGCGGTACCATCCGTATGCGCAACGGTTCGGCATCGTCTATGAGATTGGTACTAAAGGGGATAACGGTGACGAGGTCGAGAATATCGTTGAGCATGGTATCAGAGAGGATAAGGGCGGGTCGGACTTTCCCGACCTCTTCCGCTTTTTTTTGAGGATTGAAGTTGACTAAAACGATAGAACCGCGTTCATAGGCCATCGTCGATGCTCTCACTTAGTGCATTGTATTCTTCGAGTGCACGACGACGAATTTTTCGGGCACTTTCAAGCAATTGCGCTTTCGCGCGATAGGCTTCAAACTCTTTTGCCGCTTCAACTCCCATGTAAATACCGAGGGTTTTATGCGCTTTTTTATCTTCGATAATCAATGTTTCCTGCGGATCAATCCGTAATAACGAAGGGTTGCGCATTAATTCGCGTGTACCGATGATTTGTGTCATTAGTTCCTCCTTCTGACATCTTTATGTCAAACATTTTACACTTTTTGTGTCAATATTTCAAGATCTCTTTTTTCGAGGGGATCATCCTATCTTCGGTTCCGTCCACCATGTGTTCGAAATCTTTAATCGTGTGTTTACTGATCACCATATAGCGTCCCAACGCCATCGGATTATCCGTGGATGAGGCGTGTTTGCGATCGATCGTAAATGCCGCCGCATATCCCGCTTTCTTCGCATCAACAAGAAGTGCATCATCATAAATACCGAATGCCCATGCGAGGTATTTGATCTCATGTCCCATTTTCTCTTCGAGTTTTTTCTTCGATCCGTTCAGCTGTTTATCGACCGATTTTGCGTACTCCTCAGCCGAGAGCATTTTCTTCTCTTTTTTGAAATTCGGATGCCAGTAGGTATGCGATTCGACATGAAACAGTTTTGTTTTCTCGAGTTCTTGCAATTGTTCCCATGTCATTGCATATTTGGCATTGGAAATCGCGCTCGGATAGATAAAGAGTGTCACGGGGATTTTGTATTTTTTGACGATCGGAGCCATATCACTGTAGACACTTTTATGTCCGTCATCGACGGTAATCACGACCGATTTGGCAGGAATCGATTTGATTTTACCCTGCTCATACTGCATTGCCGTATCGAGAGGAATTACCGTATAACCGTTTGTTTTAAGCCACTCCATTTGCTCACCGAATACCTGCGTTTTAATACTCATAGAATCAAGCTCTCCGCTGCTAAAACGGTGATAACACAACACGGGAATTTTTTTGGGAGCTTCCGCACCCCACAACGAACCTAAAACAATCGCCAAGATCAAAAACCATCGGAACATCTGTATATACCTTTTGTAAAAAAATCGGCGGATTATACTCCATATTTCCCCTTTATGATTAACATTATAAAAAAACCCTCTTGACATTCATAGTCATAATGAATTAGAATTCGCTCAATTAGTTGCATAGTCAACTATTTTAGGAGTTAGTACATGAATCGTTGTGAATGTCCAACCGATGCATCGTTAGGATGTATGACCAATCATGCCGCATACGCCGCACGCAACTATCTCACTCGTCAACTTGCCCTCAACGGGATTGACATGACGATAGAGCAGTTTAAAGTGATGGTCGTATTATGGAAAGAGGGAACCTCTACCCAGCAAAACATTGCCGATTTCGTCGGCAAAGACAAAACATCCGTTACCCGTTTGATCGCAGGGCTGGAGAAACGCTCTCTTATTCAACGAGCAACCGCTTGTACAGATAAACGATGTAACCATGTCACCCTCACTCCGCAGGGAATTGCATTGGAAAAACCGACAATGGATGTATTAGCAAAAGCAACCCAATACATCCATCAGGAGATCGATCCCGATGAACTCGCCATAACGTTGCGCGTCTTGAAGCAGATGTGCCTCTCTCTCAATTACACCTCAAAGGAATCCGAATGAATCGTCTTACCACTATCGCCCTCTCCGGTGCACTTATCATCGCCATAAGCGGATGCGAACGTCCAAAAGCCGCAGGGATGGAAAAACCGCCCGAAGGTCCTGTTCCACTGACAACTACTGAAGTGAAAACCGGTAATTTCCCGGCGATCTTGCAAGCTACCGGACAAACCCAAGCATACAATACCGTTCAAGTGTATGCACGCGTCAACGGCTACCTCCAAAAACGCTCCTACACCGAAGGCTCATTCGTCAACAAAGGGGACACGCTGTTCGTTATCGACCCAAGTGACCTCAAAAACTCATTAGAGAGTGCCAAAGCGGCGTATGATCTCGCAGCTGCAAACTATACCAACGCTAAAGCGGTACTCAATCGGATCAAACCGTTGGCAAATGCAAATGCGGCGAGCCAACAAGATCTCGACACGGCAACCGCCAACGAACGCAATTCAGCCGCCGCCCTATCGGCAGCGAAAGCCTCTTTGGAACAAGCAAAACTCAATCTCAGCTACACCACTATCAAAGCTCCAATGAGCGGGTTTGTGGATAAAAGCAAAATCGATGTCGGTACCTATGTTGCTTCAGGAGCAAACGGACTCCTTACCACCATGTATCAAACCGATCCGATGTATGTCAATTTCACCTTTAGCGAAAACGAAAAATTGGCTCGACAAAACGCGATTGCAGCGGGGAAACTTATCGCACCAAAAGACGGAAAATACCTCGTTGAGCTGACATTGAGTGATGGAACGACGTTAGAGCGCAAAGGGAACATCAATTTTATCGCTCCGTTTGTTGATTCAACGACGGGTAATATCACATACCGCGCCCAAATCGATAACTCTGATCACAAACTCCTCCCGGGGCAGTTCGTTCAGGTGAAAGTGAAAGGGATGGAGTGGAAAGATGCCCTCTATGTTCCTCAAAAAACACTTCTAACGGGTGAAAAAGGGAAATTTGTTTACGCACTCGAAGCGAACAATACCGTCAGTCCAAAACCGGTTGTCGCAGGAGAGTGGATCGGTGAAAATATCCTCATCGAAAGCGGACTCAAAGTGGGAGATAAAATCGCCGCCGATTCATTGCCGAAACTCAAACCGGGAGCGGAAGTTATTCCGAATACAAAATAATGTTTAGTAAATATTTCATCAATCGCCCCGTTTTATCGGCTGTTATTGCGATGATCATCATGCTGCTCGGTTTTGTAGCGATTAAAACGCTCCCAATCTCGCAGTTGCCGAATCTCACCCCCCCTACCGTTGTGGTCACCGCACAGTATCCGGGTGCCGATGCACAAACCATCGCGAACAATATCCTAACACCGCTCGAATCCCAGATTTCGGGTGCGGACGGACTTATGTATATGTCTTCCAAAGCGGCAGCCCTTCCGGGAAGCGCTACGATTACGTGTACCTTTAATATCGGCGTCAATCAAGATATGGCGGCCGTTGACGTCCAAAACCGCATCAACTCCGTTTTGGCACAGCTTCCCCAAACGACCCGCGATCTCGGTGTCACCGTTCAGAAAAAAACCTCCGATATTTTGCTGATCGTAGCGATCACCTCACCGGATGGAAGCTACGACGCAACAGGGATTAGTAACTACATCTCTGCAAATCTCCTCGACGAGATCAAAAAAATCCCCGGTGCGGGACGCAGCCAAATTTTCGGTCAACGCGACTATGCGATGCGCGTATGGCTCAATCCTGATAAAATGGCATCTTTGGGAGTCAGTTCATCGGAAATTGCGGCAGCTATCAGAGATCAAAACCTCCAAGTCTCTCCGGGACGATTGGGACAAGCGCCGACTAATGATGAGCAGATGTGGACCATGCAGCTCACCTCCAAAGGACGCTTCTCTACCGCAGAAGAGTTTGCTAATATCATTATACGATCCAAATCGGACGGCTCTATGATCCGACTCCGTGATGTTGCCCGTGTCGAACTGGGAAGCCAAAACTACGAGTTTTTCGGACGGGTCAACGGTAAACCGGCGGCTATGATCGGGATTTTCGCTGATGTCAACGCCAATGCCCTCGACACCTCGAAGGCGGTCGCGGAAAAAATGGAGAAACTCTCCAAGAAATTTCCAAAAGGGATCACCTATGACATCCCTTATGACACGACCGATTTCGTCAAAATTTCAATCGAAGAGGTAGTATTCACATTACTTGCATCTATCGTTTTGGTAAGCTTGGTAATCTATCTCTTCTTGCAAAGCTCCCGCGCAGCGATGATCCCGATCCTCTCGATCCCGATCTCTTTGACGGGTGCGTTTATCGGAATGTATCTGTTGGGATATTCGATCAATACCCTTACCCTCTTTGGTCTGGTGTTGGCGATCGGTATCGTCGTCGATGACGCCATCGTCGTAATCGAGAATATGGAGAGGATCTTACAAACCGAGAAGCTCTCGCCGCGCGAAGCGGCTATCAAAGCGATGGCACAGATCTCAGGCCCTGTCGTTGCGATCATCCTCGTCATGTGTGCGGTTTTCATTCCGGCCACTTTCATGGGGGGGATGACAGGACAGCTCTACAAACAATTCGCCGCGACCATCGCTATCTCGGTTGTGTTTTCGGGATTCATGGCCCTTACCTTTGCTCCGGCAATCGGAGCACTCATTCTCAAACATCATGAGAAAGAGCCGGCCCGCTTTTTCCGCTGGTTTAACCGCAAGTTCGGAGTAATGACCGAAAATTACGTTCGCCGATCGGGATTTATGATCCGAAAATCGCTGATTTTCCTCGTGATCTATCTCTCGACCTACTTTTTCATCGGTTTTTTCCACAAAACCCTTCCGAGTGCGTTCTTGCCGATGGAGGATCAGGGGTATTTCATCACCTCCATCACACTGCCTGATGGTGCTACCGCTAACCGTACCCTCGAAGTGGTCAAACAGGTTGAAGATATTTTGAGCAAACAAGAGGGGATCTATAAATACACCGCGATTACCGGCTTGAACATCCTCACTTTTTCTCAAGAGCCGAATGCGGCAGTTATCTTTACCCGACTCAAACCGTGGAGTGAGCGAACCACAAAAGAGCTCAAAATATTCGGTATCCTTGGTTCATTAGGACCTAAACTCGGCAGTATCAAAGAGGCAAAAGTCTTTGCAATGCCTCCGCCGCCGATTCGCGGTATGGGACCATCGGATATGTTCTCGTTGCGTCTTTTGCAACCGGGGAATAACGATTATAACAAACTTGCTGAAGCGACCAATGCGTTCGTCGCCGATTTGCGCAAAGAGCCGAGCATCAAAAACCCGATGACCACGATGAACATGAACACGCCGACTCTCGCAATCGAGGTGAATCGTGAAAAGGCAAAAATGTTGGGACTCTCTATCAATGATGTGTTCCAAACATTGCAAGCCACCATCGGAGCGATGTACGTCAATCAGTTTGATAAAAACGGTAAAACCTATTGGGTACAGATGCAAGCCGATTCTCCCTACCGAGCTACCCCTTCTGACATCGGTCGTGCATGGGTTCGCTCTTCTGGAGGGCAACTTGTCCCTCTCTCTGCCGTGGTCACGGCGAAAATGTCGAGTGCACCCTCCTCTATTGAGCACTTTAACGGTGTTTTGTGTACGACCGTTATGGGTTCTCCCGCACAGGGCTACAGTTCAGGGGATTTGATCAAACTGATAGAAACCAAAGGGGATACGCTCTTACCGAACACCGTCAGTTATGATTGGGAGGGGCTATACCTTCAAGAGAAACTTGTCGGTTCCAAAGCGTTGATGATTATGGCATTTGCACTGGTAATGGTTTATCTCATTCTTGCAGCATTGTATGAGCGCTGGACGCTGCCGATCTCCATTATGCTTGCGGTACCGTATGGTATCATGGGAGCCTACACGGTAGTATGGTTGATTCCATTTCTCAACAATAACGTCTTCTTCCAAATCGGACTATTGACACTCATTGCCCTCTCGGCAAAAAATGCGATTTTGGTCGTCGAGTTTGCAGAAGAACAACGACTGATGGGGAAAAGCGTGTACGATTCTGCCATGGAAGCGGCACGTCTGCGGTATCGACCGATGATGATGACCTCGTTCGCGTTCCTTGCGGGGATGTTACCGCTTATCTTCAGTTCCGGCGCCGGATCAGCAGGACGTTTCTCGATCGGGGTAGCGATGTTTGGAGGGATGTTAGCCGCGACATTTATCGAACGGTACTTTATTCCGTTCCTTTATTATTGGGTCGCTACGGCTCAGGAAAAACTTGCAGCACGCAAAGGAGTCGACCATGCATAAAATTTCCCTCTCGCTCATCCTCACAGGATTGCTTACAGGATGTGCCATCGGTCCCGATTATACCAAACCCGATGTTGCGGTTCCCGAAACATTTGTCCACAATGAAACCAACACGACATCAAACATAGCGGTAGAGAGTACGTGGTGGAAATCGTTCAACGATCCTCTTTTGACACAAGCGATCGAAGAAGCGCTCACTACCAACTACGATATTCAATCTTCCAGAGCTTCCGTCGATGCGCTCTTGGGACAGTTTGATCAAGCCAAATCGTATCTTTATCCACAAATCAATGCCAATGCATCCTCAGATAGGAAAGGGGTCGATAACGCCTCTAACGGGGGATATCAATTACGAGAAGGAATCACCTCAACGTATGCGGGTTCATTATCACTGGCAAGCTACGAGATCGATCTGTTCGGAAAAGTACGTCGAGCCAATGAAGCGGCGCGGGCAGCACTTCTATCGAGCGAATATGCTTCTCAGACAGTCAAACTCTCGATTACCTCAAGTGTAGCCGCATCGTACGTCAAACTCTCGTCTATACAAAGCCAAATCGATCTTGCACGCCAAAACGTTGCATTGACGAAAGAATTGGTAGAGTTCAATCAGCTCAAATACAAACACGGTGTTATTGCAGAAAGCGTCTTATTGCAATCGATATCCGAGCACGAAAGTGCCAAAGCAACTTTATCTGCGCTCGAAGCTTCCAAAACTGCAGAGGAAGCAACGTTTAATACATTATTAGGACGAAACCCGTCTCCTATACAAGTATCACCGATTGATTCGATTGCACTGCCGAAAGTTCCGGAGGCTCTACCTTCGAGTCTTTTATCCAAACGTCCCGATATTGCATCGGCAGAACAAAACCTCATCGCTGCAAACGCGAAAATCGGTGTCGCAAAAGCAGCCTATTTTCCGAGCATCAAACTTACGGGCATGTTAGGGGTACAAAGTCTCGAACTCAGTAACTTTGTTTCCAATCCGGCACGAATTTGGGAAATTACCCCTTCTATCAGTGTACCGATTTTCTCGGCTGGGCGAATTGCGGGTGAAATTAAAACCGCAGAAGCCGATCGAAACCAAAGTATCGCTTTGTATAAAAAAACCATCGTGAGTGCTTTTAATGATACGGATAATGCTATTGCACAAACATCAAAAGCGCAACAGCAAACAACTTTCCAACTTTCACGAACCGCTGCGATCGAAAAAGCGCTAACGCAAAGCAAACTACGTTATCATGTCGGAACCATCAGTTACAGTGATATGCTCTTGGTGCAACAACAATGGCTCCAAGCAGCGCAACAACTCATTATCGCCAAACAAAACGCCCTTATCTCTACTATATCCTTATACAAAGCGTTGGGGGGAGGCTGGAGTGAAGAGATAAAAGTACCCGAACCTGATCTTCTCCCTGCGGGACGTTAACTTTTCTACTAACAAAATTGCCTTTCGGGGTAATTTTTCCACTCCATTCTATTCTGCGCGTTTGCTAAAAATGCCCTCAAAAAGATAACCAATAGTAAACAAACTCAAAAAAACAAAAAAAACCATTCAATTCTCACCATTTTACGCTAATTTTTACCTTTTTTTGATACCATTTTGATGCCTTTAAAAGCCCTATTTTTAGGGACTTTAAAAAATATTGATCAAATTTGTTAAAAACACTTGACAAATATAGGGTAAGTAGTGGTATACTTCCGCCATATTTTTTTAAGGAGCCTTACCATGATGAAAATCGTTTCTGCGTTGCTTTTGGCTGCAATGTTTATCGGATGCAGCGAGTCTGCAAAAACTGAAGAAGCTGCTGCACCTGCAGTTGAAGAAGCTAACATGACTGCTGAAGCTGCTGCGCCAGCAGAAGCTAACGCTACTGAAGCAAACGCTACAGAAGCTAACGCTACTAAATAAGTTTTATTTCTAAAATAAAACTTTCGCACTTCGGTGCGAAACCTCTCTTTTTTCTCCTCTTTAACACAAAATCAAAATAACTTATCATAAACTTTTCTAACTTAAATAGTAGGAGCTTTATCTATGAAACGAATTATCCCCTTTATCTGTTCTCTTCTTTTGATCGGCTGCAGCAATGACACAACGGCACAAACCCCTTCAAGCTCTGAGAACAATGCATCATCTGTTGAAACAAATCAAACCGTAGCAACAGAAGCCAATACGTCTGTCGAAGCTGTAACACCACCTGCTGCAACTGCATCTACCGATACAAAACCGCTCAAAGCAGATGCCGCACCATTATTTGCCCAAAAATGCGCTTCATGCCACGGAGCCAAAGCGGAAAAAGCCGCGTTGAATAAATCACAAATTATTGCTAACTTTAGTGAGGCACAAATCAAAGAGGCACTCAAAGGGTACCAAAACGGCACCTACGGCAAAGAGATGAAAGCGGTAATGCAAGGACAAGCTAAAGGGCTTAATGACGCTCAAATCGACGCATTGGCGTCTTATGTATCGGGGCTTTAAGCCTCACTTTTTGGCAACGCAAACTTTTGCGTTACCAGTTCCCCTTCTTCGTTAAAAAAGAGATAGTAGAGTTTATCTTTTTTGACGCTCAATCCTGCAAGATAACGTAATGCCAAATTGGCCTGCAATGACGCAATGTGCATCACGATAGGAGCCGCAATGCCGGCGGGTGTTTTCGAAGTGATTTTAAACACTTCATTAAACGATGCCTCATCAAAGAAACAAACCTGTCCGTTGAACGCTTCTACGGAACCGTACACCCACGGTAGAGCTTTTGATTTCGCATAGGTATTGATTGCACCGCGTGAGGGGAGATTATCAGTTGCATCGATGATCAGATCGACATCGACATTTTTTTGGGCAAATTCATCAAAATTGCATACGTGCGCAGTCGCTTTGACATAGGGGCAACGCTCTTCAATGAGTGTCGCACACACCTCTGCCTTGTATTTCCCCTCATCTCCCGTTTTAAAAACAATTTGACGATGAATATTGTGCAGACTGACACTATCGAAATCAACCATATGGATTTCACCGATTCCGGAGGCTCCCAAAGCAAAGGCGAGCGAAGAACCCAATCCTCCGCTCCCGATTACGGCAATTTTTTTGGATTGGAGTGATAACTGTACCTCTTCTCCCCATAACTGTACCTGACGGTGAAAATAGTGCATCATGGTCTATCTCCGTTTTCGCAATGCCTCTTTAAATCCCCACCCTTTTCGGGACTCGGTAAGGCTCTTTCGGTCCAAATCAACGATCAACAACTCTTCAGTATTCCCAAGATCCGCTTCGACTTCTCCATCAGGGGAAACAACCATCGAATCGCCATAAAATTTCCATGCGTGTTGTTCATCGAAATATTCACCGACACGATTAGCTCTGAGGATATAGCAATTGTGAGTAAATGCTCTCGTTTTGATAAGCTCACGCCAGCGGTTGTGTGATTCAAACGTAGAAGCACTCGGCACCAACACCGCATCGACTACTTTTGACGTTACCGCGTCCCACATCGGGTCAAAATGGAGTTCAAAGCCCCCCATGACGGCAAATTTAAACCCTTCGCACGCAAAAATCATTGGTGCTTTGACAGGTTCAATCGGATTGTTAAAAAACTTCTCTTCGTTCCAATGCGGGTAGTTGATCAAAAATTGCTGCGGATAGTAGGTGACACTGCGTGCATTCACCTTGGCAATCATTTTGGTACACTCTTTTTTCTTAACCGTTACGATCGGAGCGACAAAGGTCAGTTCATATTTTGCGGCGAGCGCTTTAAGCGTTTCAATTTGATGGGCACTTTGTTCCGCAATCATGGAGACCGGTGTTTGGATCAATTCTTTAAAAAACGGGTTGAGGAGATATTCTCCCATCAAAACCAGTTTGACCCCTTTTTGGTGGGCAACGCGGGCATAATTTTCAAGCTTGTTGCTTCCCATGCCGATTGAAGGGAGTTGGAGTATAGCAACACGCATTATTGCTCCTGATTTTTGATAATTTGGATTTGGATTTGAGCGTTCTGAAGCATCGTTTCTGCAGCACGAAGCTCTTTCATCCCCTCTTCGTATGCTTTGACACTCTCATTCATCGGCAATGCCGGATCCATGAGTTTTTCCAAAATCGCTTTGGCGTTGGTCATTTTGCTCTCAAAACTCTCTTCATTCTTCATAGCGCACTCCGAACATAATTTTCTATTTTATCAATCTCGACCAAAAATGCATCATGCCCATAATCACTCTCAACTTCGAAATAATCGCTGTTGGTTTTTCCGATCGATTGCAGTGCACTGTGGATCGATTCCATTTCACTCGGCAAGAAAAGGAAATCTTTTTGAAAACTCACCAAATACAGTTCGGCATTGATTTTCGATAACGCCTCTTCCATCGAATCAAACCCACGGGAAAGGTCGTAAATATTGATCGCTTTAGTGATATAAAGATACGACAACGGATCAAACCATTTTGTAAAGTTATATCCGTTGTACTCCAAATACGATTCAATTTGAAATTTTCCGAAAAGCTCGTACAACCCGTCATTTCGCTTGTATTCGCGTCCAAATTTTCGCTCCATCGAGTTAGGAGAGAGAAAACTGATATGCCCCGCCATGCGCCCTATCGCCATACCGCTCAGACCGTTTTCACGTATAATGGCGGGATCGTAATAGCCGTTTTTAAATTCAGGGTCTTTGAGGATCGCCTCTTGCGCTACTTTGTTAAACGCGATTGCCCACGGCTGTGTTGCCGCCGTCGTCGCCATAGCAATGATTTTTTTGGCAAAATTGGGAAAAAAAACACCAAACGCTAACGCCTGCATCCCCCCCATCGATCCCCCAATCACGGCATGGACCTGATGAATTCCTAAGCGATCGAAT
>NZ_JAEMQA010000117.1 GCF_022759005.1 Sulfuricurvum sp.
GACGAGAGAAGCGACCAGTTCGCCATCGAGTTCGGGGGAGTAAATTTCGAGGGTCATATCTGGATAATAGGTATCACGCCAATAGAGGCTCAGGAAGGTATTGAAGCCTAATCCGAAACAGATGTCGATAAGACGAAGGTGATCTTTCTCGCTGTGCAGGGCAAAAGCAGGTTCGATGTGTTTTTTGAGCGACTCATTCAACGCACCGTCTTTGGTCGAGTGGTAATGTTCGTCATATTCAGGAGAATATGCCGTATAACTGCCATCGCAGCTTTGTACCCATTTTTTCACAATCCCTTTCCCCACATATGCATCTTCTTTCCGATAACTACCTCATATCCATCGATCAGATCGGTGATTGCGTTAATCGCTCGAAACTCCGCTTCATCGAGCAACGCTTCAATCTCAGCGATCCCCATCGAACCTCTTTTTTGAACAATAATAATCTCACAAGCATTGAGGAGTGTACGGTAGATGAGTTCTAAAAATTTGCGCGGCGATTCATGCAGATGCAATACGTCTTGTACAATAACTGCGGCATAGTCACGAGGGGTACCTCCGGCGGGAGAGCGGTAATCTTTGATAGTAAATGTTTTATGCAAAGTAGAATTATTAAACGTTTGATGCTCACCCGGATAAAGTGAAACATCCATTAGACCTTCATAGGGAGCCAAAAAATGACTCAATTCTTCAATCAAACCATCCAAATGAGTAGTCACCACCATAACTTTCGTATGGGGTGTCGGATGCAAAAGAGAGGTAATCATACTGCTAAATCGTGAAGTTCTCGAAACAAATAAGCTTCAACAATATCATCAATCGTCTTTTGGAAATGGGCAACCAATACCATCATCTGCTGATCGAGAAATTCCATAACCGGCTCATAATTGTTCGTTACAATTACCGCATCACACAGGGTTTCAATCTCAGAGCGGTCTTTATAAAAATTGATCTCGACAACACGCCCCTCTTCAACCTCTACCGTCGCCCAAAAAGAAGCCGATAAAATACCGGTCAATTCAGATTCTTGGGTGTCATCCCCATCCATCGGCAATAGGAGTACCATTATTTTTCTACCTTAGATAGATCCAATTTCAATGCTTCATTATCCATAATATCGATGTCACGACGCAACACTTCGGTCGCAATCGCTTTGGCATCTTCAAGAGAATGCATGGTATAGGTTCCGCATTGATAGACGTTGAGTTCGGGAATATCGTCTTGGCATTTTACTTCCAAAATATCTTTCATCGATGCTTCCCACGCCTCGGCTACGCTTTCTTCGCTCGGTGTGCCGATGACCGACATATAAAAACCGGTACGGCACCCCATCGGCGAGATATCGATAATCTCCGTTTTATCCGAGTTTAGGTGATCACGCATGAACCCTGCGAACAGATGTTCCAACGTATGGATCCCCTCGGGAGAGAGCGTTTTTTCATTCGGTTTGACAAAACGCAAATCAAAAACGGTGATGTCATCCCCTTTGGGGGTTTTCATCCCCTTCGCTTTACGAACGGCGGGAGCTGGCATAATGGTGTGGTCTACACAAAAACTGTCAAGTAACGGCATGAAAATCCTTGATTCATATCTTTTATTGGGAGCAATGTTAGCATATTTCATCCTCTCACCGCTATAATTCAAAAATTAAACGCACGGAATCAATTTTATGCAAACTCTTTTGGAACAGATTCAATCACAACTAATCGGACGCTATGTCCATTTTGCTACTTCAGAGGATCTTTTGGCTCTATTAGGTACAAGAGATGCCCAAAAAATCTTATCTGAGCTCTCCAGCTATCCATTTGCAATTTATCATGAATCTCATATTCGCATGGTTACATTAACTCAACTTGATTGGAATGGCGTACAAATTATATTCATAATAGGTCAAGGTGCTTTTTTTGTCACAGATGATAAAACTTCAGCAGAAAACATATCAATACAAATACTCGGTCAAATCGAAAATTTTCTTAATACGCACATCAGTCTACCTTGTGATGAGTGCGAAGGAAAAAGTGATCCCTCTATTCCCATTCAGATTGCAGAGTACATAAGTGAGCACTATAATCTTTCACGTTTCCCCTTAATCATCGACTCTCCGAGAGGACAATTTTTTAGTGTTCTTCCGAATTTAGCCTCATTAGCAATGAACAAGTCAATTATGTTGAACAACGGAGATATTATTCCAGCTGCATTAATTATCGACGATGAACCATTTAATAGTTTAGACCGCTATAATCTCACACATCAGAATATTCCAAGATGGATTATTCTCAAAGGAATCGGCATCGTCATTTTAGGTGATGACGAACAGCACAGCCGATCCATCGGAAAAGCGATCAAACGCGAAATTACTCAGCTTTTAACCGCTGAACAACTCGGTGGAATATTATAGTTTTTTTTACCGCAACTCTTTCATATTGGCGAAAACATCCATAGGAATATGCTGATCCATGTCCGATTTTATTTTTTCGATTCGAATATTACAAATTGAATCTTTTAGCTCTTCTGCAAGTTTTTCCAGCTCATGGATACTTTCACGCTTTGCAATGCCGCGTGCTGAGCAGCCTGTAGTTCCGGTATGGTTATACGTCATACGATACATAGTACTATCCAAAATGATTATTTTAGACTAAAGAAGCAAAGAGAGTTCCATAAAATAAAGGGGGGATTTATAAAGCGTGGTTTACTGCGCGTGAGCTCTCTGCTGAAGACGAAGTGCCCTCGGGGTGGAACTCAGCGTTAGCGTAGCCAAGCGGGGCTTTGCTCCGTTGGCGTATATTAATTATACACTTGCCTCTTCGCGACGTTGAAGGTATTCCCATTGTGCATCGACACGTGCTTGCCACTCATCGATAAGGTACTCATTTTGTTTGCTAAACAAGTGTTTGAAACGCCCTTGCGCACCAAGATAGTCACGTACCGGAATAATATTTTTCGGACGGTAGGTGATATTGAGCTTGGTTCCGTCAATGATTTCATACAATGGGAAAACCAGTGAATCGGTTGCCAAATCAGAAATACTGATGGTATCTTCCGGTGCAAATTTCCATTCGGTTGTACATGCAGACATTGCATTAATATAAACCGGACCCTCTGCTTCAAACCCTTTTTGGATTTTAGCAACCATATCTTTCCATTTATTTGGAGCAACTTGAGCTACATACGGCGCACCATGTGCTGCCATAATCGCCATCATATCTTTTTTGTTACGCTTTTCACCGTAGCTGACACGTCCTGCAGGAGTCGTCGTTGCAGATGCACCGATCGGAGTCGAGCTTGAGCGTTGTCCGCCGGTGTTCGCGTACACTTCGTTATCCAAACAGACATACATAATGTTGTGTCCGCGTTCAAAACATCCCGAAATCCATTGGAAACCGATATCGTACGTTGCACCGTCTCCGCCGAACGCAACAAACTTAGGAGTCCGTTCCGGTTGTTTCAGGCGTCCTTTGGTTTTAAGTGCTTTATACATCGCTTCGGCACCCGCAACCGCAGATGATCCGTTTTCGAATCCGATATGGATCCACGATGCATCCCATGACGTATACGGATATACTGCCGTACATACTTCCAAACATCCGGTTGATGCTGCGAGGATCAAATCATCATTGGTCGCGTTCAATACTTCACGGACAATAATTGAGTGAGCACACCCTGGGCAAAGAAGGTTTGCACCTTCAAAACGGTCTGCCGATGTTGAGAACTCTTTGAGGTTCTTAATTTTTTTCATTTCTGACACAGTGGCTCCTTAGAAAAAAGAGAGTTTCGGTCCGCGAAGACCGATATATTGTTGCAACGGAGTGGTTGGTTTACCCGCGTCTGCGTTCGCTTTTAGCTCTTTGAAAATTGCAGTCAAATGCGCTTTTGTCAAGTCACGACCACCCAATCCGTAGATGTAGTTTGTCAATACCGCTTTAGTATCGGTGTTAAACAACGCTCCGGATACTTCATTGTACAATGTACCCATTGCACCGTGCGGACTTGAACGATCCAACAATCCGACAGCAGCAACATTGCTCAACACTGCAGCGATTTGTTGCAACGGCCACGGGCGGAAAACACGGATACCAACAACACCCGCCTTGATACCGTGTTGTTCACGCATTTCGACTGCTACTTCACGCGCCGTTTCAACCGATGTCCCCATACATACAACCGCTACTTCCGCATCTTCCATGTTGTACGTTTCAACAATGTTGTATTTGCGTCCGGTCAATTTTTCGAAATCGGCAAACGCCGCTTCGATTTTAGGGATAACTACGGTCATCAACGCATGGTGTTGACGCGCTTTGTGTTCAAAGTGCCAGTCCTCTTCGGTTTGTACCCCGTGAGTTACCGGATGGTCAAGATCAAGCATATCGTTCATCGGCTTGTATTCGCCGACAAATTTATACGCTGTTTCGTCACTCAAGGTTTTAACCCCTTGTGCCGTATGGGATGTCATGAATCCGTCTTGGTTCACGATGGCCGGTAAACGGACATCATGATCTTCAGAAACTCTAAACGCGATGAAGTTCATGTCATACGCTTCTTGCGGGCAGTATGCGTCCAATTGAATCCATCCGCTGTCACGTCCCAAATACATATCGGAGTGGTCACCGTTAACGTTGAGCGGAGCACCGAGAGCACGGTTAACAACATTCAAAACGATCGGCAAACGCATACCGGATGCTGAGTAGAGAGTTTCTACCATCAACGCAAACCCTTGTGAACTCGTAGCGGTTGCTACACGTCCACCGGCTGCTGCCGCACCGATACAACACGACATTGCACCGTGCTCTGATTCAGTCATAACGAATTCGCCGTCGACATAATCATTTGCTTTAAAACCTGCGTAATTTTCAACGATAGGGGTCGATGGGGTAATCGGATACGCTGCAACAACGTCCACTTGCGCTTGACGAAGCGCCTGGCTTGCCGCCATATTACCGTCCCATACCTCAATATCGCGTAGTTCCATAGTATCAGCCATTAGTCTTCCTTCACTTCAGCATCAGCTTTTTTCTCTTTTTTTGGCCATTCGGCAAGTGCTACTTCTTCATCTTTTTGTTCCGGGAACATCAGAAGCGATTTAGGATTGGTCGGACATACTTGAACACAAATCCCACACCCTTTACAGTGGTCGAAATCGATACCGACCATTTTTTTGTCGCGTGAAATAATCGACATATCCGGGCAGTAAACCCAACAAAATTGACAGTCAATACAATACTCTTTATTGAACAAAGGTTTTTCGATACGCCAGTCAGCGACACTCGCCGTAAACGAACTTGACTGCGAATAAGGGCGATTTTCGGGAAGCGTCGTCGCGATATCAGAAACAGCCCCTTCAAATGTTCGGAGCATGGCACCGATTTCGAACTCATCCCATCCTTTTTTTTCCATCATAGGCTCCTTATTTCACTTCATCGTACGCGCGTTGAATCGCGATCATGTTGGCATCGATAATTTTTTGCGGCAATTTTTTAAGTACACGCATCATATTCTCTTTGAAAAATTCCATATCGTACATTCCAGAAACTTTCATCAATGCACCCAACATCGGTGTATTTGGAATCGCTTTTCCGATCGTCTCTTGTGAAATTTTGATACAGTCTACCGTGTACACTTTTCTACCTGCAAGTTTCGGTTGTGATGCAATCAACTCTTCCGTGCTCAAATGGGTCGTAATAATGTATGTTGTATTCTCTTTTTCGTTGGCGGTAATATCTGCCACATAGACCAATGCCGGGTCGATAACTAAAACATAGTCAGGACTCATATATTTTTCGTGGTTTAGGATGACTTTGTCATCAACGCGATTGTACGCAGTCATCGCTGCTCCGCGCTTTGCAGATCCGTAAAACGCAAATGCCTGCACATGCTTACCGGTGGTGGATACAACGTCGGCCAAACCTTTTGCACCCGTTACGGCGCCTTGCCCGGCTCGACTATGCCATCGAATCTCTAGCATGAATTCTCCCTCTGACTTAAGTTTAAGTTGAATTTTATCAATACGTGCATTCTATGAAAGTTGCTCTTAAATGTAGCTTTTCTCCGTTTACCACCTCAAAAACAGTGACAAAAGTGTTACTTTCAAAGCCTCTCTGCGATGTATTTTACCGCTTCAAGCGCATCATTTTTTATAATATCTGTTAATGTTATTAATTGTTCCAATTTATCATATCCACTTGTCACCGCAACACACTCTATCCCGGCACGCTTCGAAGATTCGATATCCAGACGCGTATCCCCGATCATCCAAACCGATGCCATACCTCCCCTCATCTGCTCAATTGCCTTTAAAATAGGCTCTGGATGGGGTTTTGGATTTTCTACGTGCTCCCGACCGATCAGCACTTCAAAGTACTCCATCAGTCCAAAATGCTCCATCAACTCGCGTGAATACAGTCCGGTTTTAGTCGTCACGATTCCCAATCTTGCGAACGTTGCCGCCTCTTTTATAGCTTCAGTTGCATTAGGAAGTAATAGCGTTTTTTGGCACGATATTTCACGATAGTATCGTTTATACACAGCCACATGGGACTCAATCAGATCGCTGTGCACCCCAACCCCTGCAAACATAGTCTCTAACGTATGTCCGATTTGAGAGGTAATCATCGCATCGTTGATCGATCTATCGGTATTATGAGTTCTCAGTGAGTGATGAAAACTCTCCAAAATGGCTTCCGTAGAATCGATGAGCGTCCCGTCCAAATCAAATAAAATTATTTTTTTCACTTTTTCTCCCAATCAATATACTCTTCCCATATGCCGTTGATAGTGGGCTGAATTCCGCTAATGCGGCGACTGTAAACATTGATTTCATTCGGTATGACCAAAAAGAGATAGGGGTTGTCTCCCACGATCTCCCCGAAAATTTGCCGTTGTAACGCTGCAATGGTCTCGGCATCGGTAGAACTCTCCATCCGTTCAATCAAACGATCCGTTTTTTGCGAGTGATATCCTACCAGATTAAATCCTCCGGGAACGTCACTCTTACTGTGCCAAAGTGCATACGGATCAGGGGTTAAAGAGAGTGCCCATCCTAAAAGAACCGTATCAAATTTACGCGGAACAACAACGGTATTCAAAAATGCCTGCCACTCCATCACACGCAACGTTACTTTGACACCGACATCCAGAAGCTGCCGTTGCAAAATTTCTGCCGCATATGGGCGAATAGCATTTGAATTGGAGGTTGCAATCTCAAATTCAAGCGGATGGACTGAATCATACCCTGCTGCTTTGAGAAGTGCTTTGGCGCGCTCAAGATTGTGTTTGGGGGCCCTAATCTCACCATTAAACCCTTTGCTCCCAGGCAAAAAAGGGCCTGTGCAAACCCTACCGTGCTTCAAAAAGAGAATATCGATCAACGCTTGACGATCGATCGCCAGCGATAACGCTTCACGCACGCGGGGGTCCTGAAACTTTTTAAGCCGTAAATTGAATCCCAAATAGGTGTAGGTGTGGGAAGGGAGCTCAAGCGTCGCAAATTGCCCTTTGAACTGTGGATCAAGCTGCCGCTCGTACTGCATCGGATCAAGGCCGTCTATATCGATTTGAGCTGATTTGAGCATCAAAAATCGGGTCATGGGGTCGCTGATTACATGAAAGACAATCTTGTCGATTTTCGGTTTATGCTCAAAATAAGTCGGATTAGCTTCCAATACAATCTGTTTTGAGAACTCGAATGTTTTAAGCGTATAAGGGCCTGTTCCGATCGGATGGGTGTTAAATTTCGATCCCATAATATCTTTTTCGTTTTTGAGAACATGTTCAGGGACGATCCCCATCATCCATACTTCTAATGCCTTGAAATAGGGCTTTTCATACGCTACCCGTAACGTATACTCATCGATGAGCGTCACACTTTTGACCACCCGAAAATCCGAAGCATACGGGGTGATTGTGGCAGGCGATTTGATCAGATTGTAGGTAAACAAAACATCACGGGCACTAAACGCTCTGCCATCATGCCACTTCACCCCGCGGCGAAGTTTGAACTCAATCAAAGTCGGAGTGACAAACCGATACGATTCCGCCAGATCACCGATAATTTTTTGCCCGCTTTTATCGTATTTCACCAACGAATTAAACAAAAAACCGGCTATTGAAGAACTTGCCGAATCGGTGGCAATAAGGGGATTGAGCCGCGCCGGATTAGAAGAGGCGCTTAGATGAAGTGTCGAAGCAATAAGCCAAACACTTTGTAAAAGGAGGAGTAAAATTTTCAATCGCAACCCGTTTTTTGGTACGATTATACCATTTTGAGCTGTTTTCTCCACTTCTCCCATCGCTCAATGCTATAAACGATCAAAGAGATAATGAACCACGCCAGCATCATCGTAATCATAGTATGACTCAAAAAATGGTCTCCAATCAACATCTTATACGTTCCCATACTCCACCCAAGAACCATAGCCGATGATCCTGCAATGATTTTCGCTCTACGGGTGCGAAAAAGATAGATCAAAGACAAAAAAGCAAATCCGCCGCTGGCATGACCTGCCGGCCAGCATTTGATTTTCCCTTGTTGACAAAACGATTTCGGATATTTTTCCCATACACAGGTATGAGGATAATTTCCTCCGTAAATCTCTAAATTTTTGGGACACGGCAGATTAGTGAGCGCTTTAAAACTCCCTACGACGACGGGGACAAAAATCACCGACAAAAGGACGATCAAAAGTCCCTTGCGATAAAGGGCCAAAAACGGTTTTTTCCATCCGACGATCAATGTGATTAATATCACGACATCCACAAGGATAATCAGCTTTTTAATACCGTCATAGAAAATAAATTTTAATACCGGTTCGTCGTGATCAAGCAGCCACTGATGGGTGATCGGATTATAAAAATGGTTCTGCACCCAAATATCGGTACCGCTGACACCGAAAAAGATTACTGTGGAAATGAGTGCGATCGCACTCACCCATAATTGCTTAGCGACCGACATGCAATAAATCTAGCTTCGGCTGATAAATAGATGTATTAACCTCCATATACCCCAAAAGAGTATGAAAGAGTGAGTCTTGTGATTGCGGCTCTTTTGCCGATGTCGCCATACGTGCTTTATCGATTTTAAACTGCTTCCCAAACCACATCACGGCAGGAACATGCTTTTGTGCCTCTGGGGCAATGTTATACGGGAACCCGTGAAGATACAAACCGTTTTCGCCCAGTGATTCACCATGATCGCTCACATAAAACATCCCTGTAGCAAATTTTTCATCGTTGTTTTTGAGGAATGCAATCACCTTGGTCAAAAACGCATCGGTATACATAATAGAGTTATCGTAAGCGTTGGTGATCTCCTCTTTGGAACACTGCTCCAACTGGTTTGTTTTACACACCGGAGTATATTTCTCATACCCTTTGGTATAGCGTTTATAATATGCCGGACCGTGATTTCCCATTTGATGCAAAACGATTAAAATATCCCCTTTCGGGTGCGCTTCAATATACTCTTGAAGCCCTACGATCATCCCCTCATCTCGACACTCTTCATCACACATCGTATTGGTGGAGGGTTTTTGATAATCCTCAAACGCTACCCGTGTCGCCACCCCTTTGGAATCGGAGTTATTTTCTCTCCAAAGGACATTAACCCCCGCACGTTTGAGCACATCGAGGACGTTTTCGGTGTGCTGAGCTTTCTCTTTTTCGTACCCTTCACGCCCGAATGAGGAGAACATACACGGAACCGATACCGCCGTCTCCGTTCCACATGAGGTGAATTGGGTGAAGTTGATCACATCCTCTTTACGCAGCTGCGGTGTCGTATCGCGTTCATACCCATTAAGTCCGAAATGATCCCACCGTACCGCTTCACCCACAACCATCACGACCAATTTTCGCGGCTGCTCAGACGGAAGTATTTTTGCATCCGCCCCAATAACCGCCAAACCGCTGTAAGGGTGAGAAAACGTCTCCTGCACATAATGCCCGATGGAATAAAGATAATACACCGGATTCGCATAATAGCGAAGCGGTTTATGCTCTCGAAAAAATGAGGTGTAGTATTTACTGAACGCAAAAACAATAATCAGGGCTGTTGCCAAAGCGATTGCAATCACTTTTACTTTATCGATCACACTCTCTTTGAGTCTCATCGGAACAATTTGCAAACGGTAAATAATGATTGAGGGGATCAATCCCAGAAAAACAAAATAAAGAAGTTGCTTAAAGCTCAGCAAATCGGCCGATTCTTTGATATTCGTCTCCAGTAAATTTTGGATCATATGCGAATCGATCACAACATCGTATAAATCCATAAAATACGCAACCATCGAGGTCACAATAAGCATCGTGATTAAAACCGGCTTTGTTGTATAGCGAGAACTAAGCAATGTCAATACAATCACTGTAACGCACAGTAAAACAATACCCAAAGAGATAACAAATAAAAAGTTCCCGCTATGGATCGGATATACTTGAGTGACATGTCTGAAAAAAGCGCCATTGGTAAAAAGGATAAAGAACAGCGAAACAGCTATAATGACTGTACGAGATCTCATAGGCTTTGAAAATGAAAATAACACTCGGACTCCGCATTTTTTAATGACGGTATTATAATCGCTAAACACCAAATGAGACGTAAATGCGTCTATTATCCTTTCTACCTTATAATTCGACAACACTTTTATTAGGAATATTGATCGATGCTACGCGAACTTTTTAAAATTTATCTCCTTTTTATTGCCCTCTTTTTTCTCGGAAGACTCGGTCTTTACGCTCTTTATTTCGATCGTTTAGCCGACATCAGTTTTACCCATTCTCTGCTTAGCTTTGTATACGGGCTCAAACTTGATACGATGACCGTCTCAATCATCCTTATTATCCCTGCCGTTTTGCTTTCGATAACTCCTCAAATCGCGGCTAAATTTATGGGGCGATTAATCAGCGGCTATGTGTTGTTTTTTCTTCTTGTCTCACTCTATGTTGAAAACGCTACGTTTCCCTTTGTCGCCCAATACGATGTACGCCCCAACTATCTTTTCATCGAATACCTGAAATACCCTCAGGAAGTGACCTCGATGATCCTCAAAGAGTATCCGCTCCAACTTTCGATAGCACTGGGTATGTTACTGCTGACTTCATGGGCATATCTCCGTTTTTCCCCGTTGCGTCTGGTGGAAGCAATCCAAACCCCTCTGTGGAAACGTCTCCTTTTGTTTCCGCTTGTAGCGGTATTGCTTTTCATCGGTATCCGCTCTTCATTCGGTCATCGACCCGCCAATATCTCTGATGCCCTCTACAGTACAAATCGGATGGCCAATGAGATCGCGAAAAATTCCCTCTATTCTATCGGAAGTGCCTTTTACAGTTATACCAAAGAAGGAAATTTGATTAAGCCCTACGGACAAAAAATGGCGTTAGATGAAGCCTACCGCCGAGTGGGTAATAAGCTAAACCTCAAAGGAGAAGGCGAATTCCCTTTTAACCGATTGGAACCGACCCATTTTCCTCTCCAAAAACCAAAAAATCTCGTCATCTTTATCCAAGAATCGATGGGAGCACAGTTTGTAGGATTCAGCGGCGGAGATGTCTCCATTACTCCAAATATGGAGAAACTCTCCCACGAGGGGATCGCCTTTACCAATCTATTCAGCAACGGTACCCGCTCTATCCGCGGACTTGCAGCTATGACATCCGGATGGCTACCTATCGCGGGAGAAGGGGTTGTCAAGCGCAATAAATCCCAAAGCGATTTTTTCACCGTTGCTTCACTGCTCAAACCGCTCGGGTATAAATCAAGCTTTATCTACGGCGGAGAAGGACGCTTTGACAACATGCGAAGCTGGTACATGGGGAACGGCTTTGATGAAGTGATCGAACAAAAAGATTATAAAAATCCCTCTTTTGTGAGTACATGGGGGGTAAGCGATGAAGATTTAGTGATCAAAGCCAACGAAACGTTCAAAACCCATGCGGCCAAAGGGGAAAAGTTTGTCAGTGTCATGTTCTCCTCTTCCAATCACTCTCCCTTTGAACTGCCGGAGGGAAAAATCGATTTTATCCCCGGTAAACCCAAAAAAGGGGTAGAAAATGCCGTCAAATACGCCGACTTTGCTATCGGACGATTTTTTGACTTAGCGAAGAAAGAGTCGTACTACAAAGATACCGTTTTTGTTGTCGTTGCCGATCACAACGTCCGCGTATACGGTGATGATCTCGTTCCGGTCAATATGTTCCATATTCCGGCTCTCATCATTAGCGACGGGATCAGAGCTCAAAAATTCGATACCCTTTCGACTCAGCCTGATGTATTAGCAACAGCCCTCGACCTCATCGGCGTCAATCTCACTTACCCTGTTTTGGGGCACTCCATTTTCAGCGACAAAAAACAAGAGATCGCATTTATGATGTTCAACGATACGTTTGCCCTGCGCGATCACAACAAAGTAGCGATTCTTCAACCCAATAAAGAGCCGTTGACCTTTACCTATGAAAATGAGCATCTCAAAGCTTCTACTCACGACAAAGAGCTTGAACGCGATACATTAGCTTTCATTACGGTGATGGACGATATGTACAATAAGAAGCTGTTCCGAGTTGCCAAATAACGTCATTGAGTTTCCGTTCGTGGTGAGCTCGTCGAACCATGAAAAATTTACCCTTCGACAAAACAAGGGTATACTGCTCGCAAAACGATGTTTCTTTGAGCACAGAGTGAACGGAAGCAAACATATTTGTATTAAACTTATGTTGTGAATTAGTAAAAAAAGAAATCTGAAATGATTGAAGAAAGA
>NZ_JAEMQA010000089.1:0-5599 GCF_022759005.1 Sulfuricurvum sp.
CCGCCTCTTCGAGTACATCGAGGGGTTTAGAGTAACAAAAGCGAACCATATTACGACCTGCATCGTCGTGATAAAATGCCCGTCCCGGAACGGATGCAACCCCCGTTTTCTCCAAAATCGCCATCGCTTTTTCAAAATCATCATTGCCGCTAACAGCACTAACATCACTCATTACATAATACGCACCCGCAGGAACACTCGGAGTCAGCCCCGCATCGCGGAGTGCCTCACAAAAGAGATCGCGTTTATGCTCGTGGATACGGGCAAGTTCGGCATAATATTCATCTCCAAGCTCCTCTAATCCGACCGCCGCACCGATCTGTAACGGTGCGGGGGCGCAGACGTAGATCAGATCATTGAGCTGTGCCATCGCTTCGATGACATGGATCGGTGCAATCGCATACCCCAAACGCCATCCGGTAATACTAAACACTTTGGAAAATCCGCTCAGTACGACACATCGATCTCTCAGACTCGGAACACTGAGTGCCGTGATATGCACCGCATCGCCGTACAAGAAATGTTCGTACATCTCATCGGCAAAAACAATCAAATCGTGTTTTTCGGCGAAAGCTCCGATTTGCTCCAACTCTTTACGTGTGTAAACTTTGCCGCTCGGGTTGGCGGGATTGCAGATCACCATCACTCTCGTTTTCGAGGTCACTACCGCTTCAAGCGCTTCTAAATCCACTCTCCATTCCGGAGCTTCGAGACGGACAAATGTCGGCACCGCACCCAACGAGGTAAGGGTGGAGCGGTGATAGCCATAGTAGGGTTCAAACAATATCACCTCATCGTTCGGGTTGAGCAGTGCCATACACGCCGTGTAAAATGCCCCCGTAGCACCATCACTGACCAACACCTGTTCAGGCTGAATCTCAACATCATAAAATCGTTTCATCTTAGAGACTATCGCTGAACGCAAGCGAGGTAATCCCTCCGTCGGCGTATAGATATTGATCCCTTCATTCATTGCCGCATACGCCCCCTCGATCACCGCTCGGGGTACTTCGAGATCGCAGACACCTTGTGCCATATTGATTCCATTTAGTGCGTTACACGCCCGCGTCATTGAGCGGATATGGGATTGCTCCACCTGAGAGCTTCGTTCACTCAGTCGCATTGTTCTCCTTTAGATCTTCGATTTTAATGATAAGTCCGTTCGTGCGATCTTTAAAGTATGTCATATCATTTTTGAGCCGATAAACGATGTCCATTTTTTCATTTCGGATGTATTGAGTCTTTGCACCACCGCACTGCTCACCCGTATTAATCCCGTTGAAAATCGGCTCACCGAGCAAAATCCGGCGAAGGGTATCGGCAGGATATTCAGCAGAGAGGTATTCACGTATAAATTCTTCTTCGCTCATACACCCTGCACTCACACATACCTTTTCATCAATAGAAATCTTCTCCACCGCAACTCCCGCCGTGAAAAGCTCCGCTTCCACCGCATCCCCCTCATGACGGATGTACCCCGTATCGGCGAATTTGAGCTTCGGCGATTTGATGGTGATGATTTTGGGTTCACTGACACTGTAATGTTTGGTTGAGCACCCGCTAATCACGAGAGCTATGAGACTAACCCATAGGATAGAGTATTTTTGCATGTACCTCATCCAGTTTTTGTAAAATTTCATTGCTTAACGTCACATTCATAGCAGCAAGAGTCGCATCGAGCTGCTCAGCAGTTGTCGCTCCGATAATGGTGGAGGCGACAAAATCGAACTGCTTGCTCCATGCTATCGCCATCGTGACCGGATGGATCCCCGCTTCGTGAGCGATACGAAGATACTCTTGGGTCGAGGCGAGAGTTTTATCGTTCATAAAGCGCGCTGCCATCAAACGCTGGCGTTTATTGGCCGATTTGACATAATCGCTGAAGCGCCCCTGTGCATTGATGTCTTGATTGTATTTACCGCTGAGGACTCCTCCTGCCAAAGGGGAGTACGGCAAGAGCGAAATTTTCTCTTCACGGCATAATGCGGCGATTTCGGTCAGATCCCGACGGTTGAGAAGCGAAAAATTGTTTTGGATCGACTCGAAACGGGCGAGTTTTTCGTACTTGGAGACCATCAGTGACTTCATCGTCCCGCGTGCCGTATCATTCGACGTTCCGATATAACGCACTTTGCCGCTTTGCACCAACGCATCGAATGCTCGCATCGACTCTTCGATCGGAACAATCGTATCGGGCCAGTGCATCTGATACAGATCAATATAGTCCGTTCCCAAACGTTTGAGCGAACCCTCGATAGCCCGCTCGATATGAAACCGATCAATCGCCGTTATTCCATGACGGATCGGAGGGACAAACCACCCCGATGCCGCCCCCGCCACTTTGGATGCCAAAATAATCGCATCACGGGGTTTTGTTTTGAGCCAGCGCCCCACCATCTCCTCGGTCAAACCGGTAAGTTTCTCTTCGGGAGGGACAGGATAGAGTTCGGCGGTATCGAAAAAATTGACCCCAGCGTCGTACGCCTTGTCCATAATTTTAAATGCCTCTGTCTCATCACATTGGCTACCGAAGGTCATTGTCCCCATACAAATCGGCGATACGCGTAATCCGCTTCGCCCGATATAGCGATAATTCATTGATTCTCATTTCAAAAGATGTGAATTGTTTTGTTATTTTAGCGTTTTTTGAGCTACAATTAAGTTCGATAAATAAGAAAATAGGGGGATGTGTTCGAGTACGTCGGTATGTCATGAATGTGCCGATCACCGCGATTTTATCCGCTCGATGCCAGATGTCCTCAGCAAGCTCGAAGTGAATGCCGCATCTGCCGATCGTTATAGCGATCTGCTGAACCAATACAAAGAACGGGTGAATAAAATTCTTAATAACATCTCGATTGCTCTCACCTCCTAACGCCATCCTCTCACTTATTGGTTATAATCTCCGCAATGGATAGAAAACTGATAAGCGATTTTTTTCATCTCAATCTTCCCGAAGACATGGAACAGTGCATTGAACTGTTCGCTATCTTCGGCGGATACAACCAACCGATTAATACCGATGAAGCGCTTGAGACCCTGATCCTTAACCACATACTCCATCGCTTTGAATCGCATCGTGAACATCTCCTCCTTCCGCTTAAGGATGATCCGCTCTGTCTTAATTTGCTTCATGCGATCAGTGTCGGAGACCGCCGCCAACGCTCTGCCTACCGCCGTGCCCGCATCGGAAAAGAGCGGGGGAACGAAGCGTTTGAATTTTTACGTGTCAGCGGCTATCTCACCTTGGAGCGTTCGCGAGAGATGCCTCTGCAACGCGCCTATCCGAAACAGCGGTTCAAAAAAGAGATAGAGCACCATGTCATCTCTCATAAATACCGCTTTACTACCCCGTTTTTGCGTTTTTGGTTTGCCTTTGTCGAACCGTTTGCCAAATCGATCCGAGAGGAAAATTACCAACCTTTTTTTGAGCATTTTCGCGAACACTTCAATGCGTTTGTCGGATTTACGTTTGAAGAGCTGTGCGATCTCTACATTCGCGATATTTTGGCGCCGTCTTTCAGAAACGATATTTTAGATTCGGGGAGTTATTGGAACCGCGAAGTGGAAATCGATCTCTTCACCGAAACAATGGAGGGAGAAATTTGGGTCGGAGAGTGCAAATGGACGAACCACAAGGTCAACAAAAAAGAGTTTCATAAACTCGAAGAGAAATGTTCCAAGCTCAACATCACGCCGGATAAAATATTCTTATTTACAAAACGGGGATTTTCAAACGAACTCAATGAGATGAAGGAGAAGAGGCTTTATCGTATCCGTTCCGAAGAACTCAGCGCATTAACTAACCGCTCTTAGCGCGCCGTATGCCTCTTGGAGAAGCTGAAATTTCTCCGTATATTTATTGATAATTTTCGAATTTTTATTTTGTACACGGTCCGGATGGTACCGTTTGGCAAGCGTTCGATACCGTTTTTTCAAATCTTCGGGAGATGAACCCATTGGAATCTCAAAAATTGCGTGATAACGGATCATTTTGTCGATTGCATCGTTGCTTTGTCCCCATCCGCGATAATTTCCGTACAACCGACTCATAAACATATCATCGTATAGATAGTTGATCGTAAAGTGGAGAACTTCACGACGATTGAGTGTTTTCTCCAAACGCGCTCGTGATTGCTGAGTCGTTACATCAATAAACAAAGCATCGTTCGTCGAGCTCGTCACCATACTTGAGAGCTGTTGTTTGAGATAACGCATCACCCAGCGATTCGGGGTTAAAACACTCAATTTCACACGATCCGGTCCGAATGCATAGACCTCTACATCTACTTTTTCACTCTCACGAAACGGCACTTCGATACGGACAGCCGCCGTTTTGCACCGTTTGAGAGAGCGGGTATAAAACGGGCTGGAGAGTTCATTGGCTTTGGCAAAACGCTCACTGAGCGTCTCCAAAAATTCCTCTTTTTGGTTCGCAGAGTTTTCATTGTTCAGAACCAATACCCCATTTTCCAAAAACAACGTGTTATGGATGTGATGATCAAAAAACTCCTCCATCCACGACTCTTCGAGCGTGTTGGAGCTCCCTTGAACGAAAATAGCGTTATTGCGCAATACAACTCTCACGGCAACCCCCGTTAGTAACTCTAATACTAGAGTAAAGCAAAAGGAGTTCCATTATTTCAATATCAATTTTTGACAATCTCTCCGTAACACTCCGGTCGGCGGTCGCGGATCAGTCCCCAATAGTGACGATGTTCGCGAATGGAGAGCGGATCAAATTCGCTGTAGAGTATTTCCTCTTTATCACGCGATGCTTCTGCAACTTTTGCACCCGTATGGTCGGTGATAAAGGATGAGCCGTAAAACGTCAGGGTACAGCTCTCACCCACCTCTTCACCGATGCGATTGGCGGCGATTACGGGGATGATATTGGCAGCAGAGTGCCCCATCTGAACCCGCTGCCAGTGTGACGCCGAATCGACGCCAATCTCCGGTTCGCTTCCGATAGCAGTCGGATAGAAAATCATATCCGCACCCATCAATGTCAATGAACGTGCCGTCTCCGGAAACCACTGATCCCAGCAGATCCCGACACCGACATTGCCAAACGCTGTTTTCCACACCTTAAAGCCGGTGTCACCCGGTTCGAAATAAAATTTCTCTTCGTATCCGGGACCGTCTGGAATATGGGTTTTTCGGTAATTTTCCATAACCGTTCCGTCACTGTCGATCATCACCAGAGAGTTAAAATACCGCTCGCCGTCGCGCTCAAAATAACTGATCGGCAGTACTACGCCGAGCTCTTTTGCCAATGCGCTAAAATGAGCTATCAGTGCATTATTTTCTCTCGTGTGTGCCCACTCGAAATATTTTTTGTCCATATCCTTGCAAAAATAGTACCCCTCAAACAGCTCTGGGATCAAAATGATATTGGCTCCGTTTCGTGCCGCTTCACGTACCATCGATTCGGCTTTGAGAATGTTCGCGTTTTTATCCTCGCTCATCTGCATTTGCACTGCCGCTACTTTTACCATCTTTACTCCTACAGCTGTATTCCATTATCGCAATTATAGCATTGCTAGAACACAGAATGTTTACTTCAAAAATATTAGTTTTTTTTAATACATACCGTGAT
>NZ_JAEMQA010000089.1:5699-12651 GCF_022759005.1 Sulfuricurvum sp.
CCGATACCGACATGGCAAAAGCGATCAAAGAGTTCCAGCAAAGCAATCTAAAATTGGATATGACTCAAATTGCGATCGCACATCAAAACGATCTTCTGCGACAAAACGTTACGAGACTATTGGGATAAAAAAGAAAGAAGATCGAATGATTACATTCGATCTTTTGCTTGAATTCCGAGAAGCGAAAGCCCTGTTTTAATCGAGAGGGCAACGACAAGGAGGAGCTTAAGCAATGCCGCTTCATCTTCGCTTCCGATAATACGGGTATCGTAGTAAAATTTATGCAATCTTCCCGCTAATACTTTCAGATAATCAGGAAGTTTTTGTGCTTGACGCGATTCAAACGCATCGTCAATGATTTCCGGCAACAACAATGCTTCAAATAACAATCCGTCCGCATCACTACTCAATCCATGCAAATGGGCAGCCATAATCTCATCCATCCTCTTTTCGCTTTTTGCGATCAACGTTTGGATACGGGCATGCGCATATTGGATATAATAGATCGGGTTCGAACTGTCTTGACGTTTCAACTCTTCGATGTCAAATTCGAGCGCCGTATCGCATTTTTTGGATGCAAACATAAAACGCAGAGCGTCTGATCCGATCTCCTCTACGACGTCACTCATGAGAATCACCGTTCCCGCACGTTTGGACATCTTGAACGGTTCGCCGTCTTTGAGAAGACTCACCATTTGTGAGAGGAGCACTTCGAGCTTGGACGCATCGTATCCAAGATAGGTGATTGCCGCTTTTACACGGGCGATATAACCGTGGTGATCCGCTCCCCAGATATTGATATAATCCTCAAATCCGCGCTCAAATTTTTGGTTATGATAGATAATGTCTCCGGCGAGGTATGTCGGACGGCCGTCTTCACGGACGACAACACGGTCATGATCATCACCGAGCTCAGACGAACGGATAAAAGTTTTCCCTTCGTTGACGTAAACGCCCTCGCCCATTTTCGCCATGACACGATCCCACTCATCGTACAATGACGCTTCACTCACAAAGGTATCAAACTCAATGTTGATCGCTTTGAGATCATCCACGATGAGAGCCAAAATTTTATCTTTTGCCCACAGTGCCAGCTCTTTTTGACGGCTCTCATCACGCAACGCCTCTGCGCCGAAAAGCTCAACAACCTCTTTGGCCAAATCACTCAGGTATTCCCCGCGATAGTATTTTTCCGGCCATTCGACGCTTTCTCCCAGCAAAGAGCTGCGCCCTTCGAGCTGTAACGATACGCCGAGTAGATCAATTTGATTCCCCGCATCATTAACATAATACTCAGCGGTAATATCGTAGCCCAGATGGCGGCCGAGACGGAGCATCGTATCCCCGTATACCGCACCACGAGCATGCCCGATATGGAGCGGTCCTGTCGGATTTGCACTGACGAATTCGAGAAGGATTGAACCTTTTTTATCACTGCTTCCAAACTGCTCACCGTGACTCAAAGCCCACGATGCATACTCATCCAAAAACGACTCGGAGAGACGAAAATTGATGTACCCTTTGACCGATTCAACCGCACCAAACATCTCATGTTCGTTAAACGATGCAGCAATCTCCTCGGCAATCGCCATTGGAGATTTTCGTAGCTCTTTTGCAAGGGAAAAAGCGATTGGGGTAGCGAAGTGACCAAAAGAGCGATCTTTCGGTTTTTCGAGGATAACGTCACAATTAAATTTCTCGCGCAACAGCGCACTGACTCGCTGCTTCAAGGCTTACGCTTGTGGTGTAGTTTTTTGAGTTTCTGCTGTTGTCGTTGCAGTAGCATCAACTTGTTTCGGAGCTTCGTGAGCTGTCGGTGCAGATGCAGTCGGTTCTTCGTCTTTCATCTCTTTTTTGAAATTACGGATCCCTTGTCCAACGCCTTTTGCAAGCTCAGGGATTTTTTTCGCTCCAAATAGCAATACAACGATTGCAAGAACTATTAACCAATGACTTCCGCTTGTAAAACCACCCATAGGTATTTCCTTTTGTCCATTAAAAATAAATTGGAGCAGTATAACGGTAGATTGCTGTAATCGTCCTTATGAGATTACCCATATCTTTTTGTTATATCTTTAACTTTGTTCTTCCCACTGGTGGACAAATTCGTTGATTTGCAACGTCGGAATTTTCATCCGTGCCGCTTTTGCGATCGAAATCAAAATCTCCGATGCCTCTTCCAGATCATCATTCACGACCAAGAAATCGTATTCACTAATCCGTTGCACTTCCCGTTTTGCCATTTCAATACGACCTTCAATCACCTCTTGAGTGTCAGTCGAACGGGTATAAAGCCGCTTTTTGAGCTCTTCGAGTGTCGGAGTGGTGATAAATACCGACGTCGTAATATCACTGAGTCTATTTCGGACGGCATCATGCCCCTGAACATCAATGTCAAAAATAACCAGTTTTCCCTCTTTAAGCGCTTTTTTAACCGGTCCAAGGGATGTTCCGTAGTAGTTGCCGTGAACTATCGCATACTCCAAAAACATCTCTTGCTCAATATCTTTTTTAAACTCATCTACGGTGACGAAATGGTAATGAACCCCGTCAATTTCACCCTCTCGGATCGCTCTGGTGGTCGTCGAGATAGAAAAATAGGTGGGTCCGATATGATCTTTGATTTTATTGATAAGGGAGCTTTTTCCCGCTCCGCTAGGTCCTGATAATACCAATATTGCCCCACTGCTTCGATTCATGCGCCATTTCCAAAATTAATATTAATACTGATATTCATCCCTTTGAGAGATTTTGCGACATCCTCGTTTGAGAGGGCTTTAAGAAGGGCCTGAAGTGCTTCAACCCCTTCAGGATGGGCAGCTGATGTTTCTGAAGGAGCCGGTTTATCCGATACTTCTTCAAATGCGTCATCCTCTTTATCTACGCTTTCAATGGTATCCGAAAATTCCTCTTGTGCATCGAAACTCTCCTCTTTGACCTCTTCTCCGATAGCACGTTTGAGTTCTAACTCATCGAGCATATCCAATTCGTCCAAACCGTTCATAGATGCTTCACCCACTTCCTCACTCTCAGGTAGATCCAAATCCAGATCGGCCATCAAACTCTCATCCAAATCTTCCGGAGAGAGTTCTTGTTCCAAATCTTCACTTTTTAATCCGCTAACTGCATCGTTGATTTTAGCCTCAAGCGCATCTAGATAATTATCCTCATCGCCAAGTTCAGGCAAATCCATCTCTTCTAACATGCTATCATCGAAATCCAATTCTTCCGGCAGAGCAGTCTCTTCATCCATCGGCTCTTCGCCAAACTCAATCGGTTCTTCGCCCAAAAGTGCCGTCTCGTCAAATGTGTTCGCATCCTCAAGATCAGAAGGGAGCTCAATCGCACCGAATTCCTCTTCGTCCAACATCGCTTTATCGGTTGTTTCTTCGGCATTTTCCAAGGCTTCTTCACCAAGCAATCCCTCAAAGTCAAACTCTTCTTCGATAGGTTTTGTTTCCGAAACATCATCAAAATCAATCTCGTCCATCGACTCCATAATTGCGTGATCATCCGATTCCGGCGCATGAATATCTTCGACAATAATATCGTCTATAGCCGATTCGGCATCTTCCAAAAGCCCTTGAACTTCTTGAACCTCTTCTTTGTCCAAAACGCTCGTTTCAGGGAGTTTTTCGTCTATCTCGTCTAATCCGCCGAAATCAAACTCTTCATCGTCAAATCCTTGCATCTCATGCAATTGCATATCTGAGGATTCGAGTTCCGGCAGGGCATCTTCAAGATTGATGGAATAAACCGGCGGTGAGCTTTCTGTGCTCTCTTTGAGCGGGTTGGATCCTGCCTCTTTCTTCTCAATATGAATGAGCAAATCAACCAAATCGGTCGGCAAAAACGGTTTGTTAATCACATGATCGAATCCGTCCGGTACGGCATTGCCACGTGTCGCCATTAATAATTTGCTTTTTACGTCAATTCTATTGTTCAACGATTCAAACGTATCGTCACTATACAGTGCATCATCCATAATGAGCAAATCGTATTCTGATCCTTCGATCTCATCCACACTCCACACGACAGATAATTCATCTTTTGTTTTCTGAGCACTGAGAGCGACCAGTTTGCGAACTACCGGATTATCGTTAAACAACAAAATCTTCATTGCTACCCCTCTTGAAAATATCTTTCTTGTTCAATTATACGCTAAGTGGTATCATTGTAACTAAAAAACCGTTAAATGATAAAATTTCTGATCCCTCTTTTTGTTTTTGTTGCCCTTTATTCACAGGAATATCCCTATCTTTTCCCCGATCATCACACTCGATTTATCCATGAAATAAGCCAATCCATCAAAAAGAGCTCTTCGGTTGTGATTATTAGCAATCAGTATCATCACCCCTCCCTGTCTAAAGCCATTATCGCCTCCGCAAAGAAAGGGGGATCAATCAAATTTATTCTCAACGATCCAAAAGGGGAGCCTCTCTCCTTGATACAGTATCGCAATATTGATCTATTTCTCTCTACCGTTGCCCTCAAACAAACCGTTATTATTATTGACTCTACATTAGCGTGCAGTGCCAATGCCCCTATTGACGAAGATCTATTCGCTTCACGCCCTATTACGATGCATTGTACCGATTCATCCGATGAGATTCGCAGACTTGATCGCACCATGCAACCGCTAATACACGCATCAAGAAACTATTTAGAATAATTTTTCGAGGAAATTATACGCACTTTGGGTTTGGGAAGTAACAATCATCAAAGTGGCACCTAACGTCACCATCAATACGACGAACGACACGGCTATTTTAATCGGCATACCGATTACCAACAAGTTAAACTGAGGCATCGTTTTCATCAACATTCCGAAAATGAGATCCGCCAGCATCGATAACGCCGTAATCGGAAATGCGATCATAAAACCGACGACGAACATATTGGTCATGGCATGCATGATGTATTGGAAAAGGGACTTTGTGATCATAAACCCGCCCAGAGGAACCGATGAAATAGATGCCGATGCATATAAGAGTATCCAATGGTGCAAATCAAAAATCAATAAAATCATTAGGGCCAATAGCGCCAAAAATTGATTGACGATCGGCATGGATACCCCTGATTGCGGATCAATCGCCGAAGCAAGAGAGAACCCCATCATAAAAGAGATTTGCCCCCCTGCAAACGTAATTACATGGTACGCCAGCTGCAATACGACCCCAACCGCTAAACCGAAAAGCATTTCACCTAAAATCGCAACGGTCAAACTCAGTGCATCGGTAGGAATGTGTAGCGGAGGGACAACCCCGAAGAAAAAGACGGTAAAGAAAAATGCCATTGCCGCTTTGATCGATATGGGGATATTCATATGAGAAAAGATAGGAACCGCCATAAAAAGGGCACTAAAACGGGTAAAGAGCAAAATAAACGCGACGGTACGCTCTTCGCTGAATATTTCTGCCCACTCCATGCGCTACACCTCTTTCAAGCTGTGATCTTGCATTCGATAAACATGCGTGCACCGTTTGGCTAGCGCTTCATCATGGGTCACCAAAACCAATGCGGCCTGATGTGTCCGTAGATAATCATCAAAAATCTCCATCACCTCCAATGCCGTCGAATGATCCAGATTTCCCGTAGGCTCATCGGCAAAAATCAAACGGGGCTTTTTGGACATCACCCGTGCAATCGAAACACGTTGCTGCTGCCCTCCGGAGAGTTCGGTCACTTTTTGGTTAATCACTTGATCAATACCCAAACGTTTTAGTAATGTGGGATCAATCACCTCTCCAGATAGCAGAGTTGCCACTTCAAGGTTTTCATAAGCGCTAAACCCTTTGAAAAGATAATGGCTTTGGTAAATCATCCCTAAATCATTACGGCGCAGTTTGACGAGTGATTTATCATCCATACTATAAATATCGTTTCCGAAGAGCTCTACGTTCCCTTTTAGGGGATGCAAGAGTGAAGATAGAATATGCATCAAAGTTGACTTCCCGCTTCCGCTCACACCGACAATGGCCATCGATTCACCCGCATTGAGAGAAAGAGAGACATCCTCAAAAAGGGGATAATCGAATGAATGGGAAAGTGAAGTTGCTTTTAAAAGTGTCATAGGGGAATTATAAAGGAAATTAGATTAAAAAGGATGAATAGGGAGTAATTATTCTAATCTTGACTTTTAGACTTCTTTCGTTATAATTTTGACGCAATAACACTTTTCCGTATCGTTAATGGAGCGGTAACACTGAGGCTGAGGGGTTTACGCCCCTTGCCCCCCTAAAATCATTTACCCTTCGACATTTAAAGCGATTTTTGAGTATTTTTTTCCTTGCTCCTACTCTCCTGAGTTGGAGCAGTACCTTGTATTTTCTGTGTGTATGCATTCCCACTCGGAGAGTGGGAACGAGGGGTAGACTGAGACGATTAAAAAGAAATTAATGGCGGAGCGGTGTTTTTGAAGAAGATAAATACTCCGTATCATCAGTCTCTGAAATAGATACTTCTAATCGTTTGTTTTGAAACATCTCTCTGAGCTTATCAATAAATGCGTAATTTAACTCGTTGCTGTCGAGAACAAAATGGGCGTTCATATTATCCCCTTTCCTTTTATTTCTTAACTATGATAATTTGAAATATTATAGCAATATAAGATTTTATTTGCAAATATTCTGTTATCTGCTGTGATGAAAATATATGCAGTGAGAAAAAATGTTTAAGGGGCGTAAAAAAAGAAATATTCCCGCTAATGCGGGAATAGATAAATGGAATTTGGCTTACGCCATTTGTGCAGCGACTTCGGCAGCGAAATCGTTGACTTGTTTTTCGATACCTTCACCCACTTCGTACTTGATGAACTCTACGAGCTCAGCCGTTCCGCCGTGTTTTGCCGCCTCTTTTGTGATCGCTTCTGCAACCGTCATAGAGTCATCCATAACGTAGTTTTGATCCAAAAGTGCCAGCTCTTTATCCAAAGTTGTATTGTCCGCTACGA
>NZ_JAEMQA010000058.1 GCF_022759005.1 Sulfuricurvum sp.
CCATAACTATGCGCATGGAAAAGTGGAATTGAAGATTTGATTTGAAATTTATTGCTAGCGGACGGATATACTCAGGCACAAATTGCACGATATCTTGATATTTCGAGAGCACGTGTTTCACAGATGGTAAAAAAGTTCAAAGATAGTTAATATTTAACGCCTGACCCAAAAAAATAGTATGATTATAGTATTTTTAATAGCGAATAGTTTACAATACCCCTTTAAAAATAGACTAAAAGATGGTGAATGACCGAAAAAAAGTTCTACCGACCGAATGTGGCGGCGATTATTGTCTCTTCTGAGTATCCTCAGACCAAAGATGTTTTTATCGCCGAGCGGAGTGATTTGGAAGGGGTGTGGCAGTTTCCTCAAGGGGGGATTGATGAGGGAGAATCGTCTGAAGAGGCTCTGTTTCGTGAACTCGGCGAAGAGATCGGTACTAAAAAAGTAGAGATCATTGCTGAGTATCCCGACTGGATCGCATACGATTTTCCTTCCCATGTCGCTGCCAAAATGGCTCCGTATGCGGGGCAAAAACAGCGTTATTATTTGGTCCGTTTGAAAAAAGGGGCAAAGATCGATCTCGATACGAAGCATCCGGAATTTCGGACGTATAAATTTGTCAATATTGACGAGCTGTTGAGTCACGTCGCCCATTTTAAAAAACCGGTATATGAACGTGTGATTTCTCATTTTAGAACCAAGGGGTACCTATAATGCTAATAGTCCAAAAATTCGGCGGCACCAGCGTCGGTGATTTGGAGCGAATCCAAAACGTCGCTAATCGCGTCTCAAAAACGCTTAAAGAGGGGCATCAAGTCGTTGTTGTCGTTTCGGCAATGAGCGGTGAAACCAACAAGCTGATCACGTATGCGGAACACTACACCCAGACTCCCGAGCGTAGCGAAGTCGATATGCTTCTGAGCTCCGGTGAGCGGGTAACGGCGGCATTGCTCTCAATCGCACTCAATGCGATGGGTCACAGTGCAGTCTCTATGAGCGGGCGTCGTGCAGGGATCGTTACGGACAGTATCCATACGAAAGCGCGGATTGAGAGTATCGATCCAAGTGCGATGCATGAAGAACTCTCGAAGGGTAAGGTCGTTGTCGTTGCAGGATTTCAAGGGGTGAGCGAAAGCGGTCAAGTAACGACTCTCGGGCGTGGAGGATCGGATCTCTCTGCCGTTGCGGTCGCCGGAGCGCTTAAAGCCGATTTGTGTGAAATTTATACCGATGTTGACGGTATCTATACGACCGATCCGCGCATTGAGCCAAAAGCGAAAAAAATGGATCAGATCAGCTATGATGAGATGCTTGAGCTTGCTTCTCTCGGTGCTAAAGTACTCCAAAACCGTTCAGTCGAACTGGCTAAAAAATTAAACGTCAATCTTGTCACCCGCTCCAGTTTTAGCGATGCGGAAGGAACACTCATTACAAAGGAAGAAAACATTATGGAACAACCTCTCGTTAGCGGTATTGCACTCGATAAAAACCAAGCACGCGTCTCTTTGAGCGGTGTTATTGACCGTCCGGGGATCGCATCGGATATTTTTACCCGTTTGGCAGATAACAGCGTTAATATCGATATGATTATTCAAACATCCGGACACGACGGCAAAACGAACCTTGATTTTACCGTTCCGAAAACCGAACTGATCGATGCGAAAAAAGTGGTTGAAACGTTTATCGCTGATGATGAGATCAGTGAAGCATCGTATGATGAAAATATTTGTAAAGTCTCTATCGTCGGTGTCGGTATGAAATCGCATACGGGTGTGGCGGCAAAAGCGTTCCAAACAATGGCGCGTGAAAATATTAATATTATGATGATCTCTACGTCTGAAATCAAAATTTCAATGGTTGTAGAAGAAAAGTATGCTGAATTAGCGGTACGTTCATTGCACAGTGCCTATTCGTTGGATCAATAAGTGCGTCATTTCGATCAATGGACATTAGAATCGATCCGCTCCGAGGGGGCATCGATGAGCTGGTTCGAAGAGCAACGCTTCGAATGGACTCCACCTCTTGCTAATGCCATGGATCAGATGATGGGGGGGAAAGCGGTTGTTTTGATCACCGATCATGATCGAAAATGGTTCGCTCACTACATTATCGCTTCTCTGAACAAACGGACGCAGGATCGTCCGATGATCCCTATTGTCTGTATCGATTCCCTCTATCCCCACTATGATCATATCAGCGGAGGCGAATCGATCGATATGATCGGAGATATGCTCGATATTGCCTTCAAAGGGGAATACTTTTTTTGGTATGTGGGACGCGGAGATGACCGTCGAGCCGATATCGCCAAACGTAACGCAACATCATTGTTGTGGATTATGGACGAGCGGTTCCAAAATGCCCTTGTCTTGCGCTCGCATGATCCTTTGATCGATATCAAACTCTTGCAGCTTTATCGATTATTTGATAAAACGCTCAATGCGGTCCTTTTTGGGGAGATCAATGTTCGAGAATGAACGGGGCGGTATTCTTATTACCCACGAGATAGAGGAGAGAGCCAAAGAGATTGAAGAGTCTCGTCATCCTCTGCGGTGTGTTACCTTTTTGCGGGACGATTTTAAAATCGAAGATGCCAAAGAGGTGATCGCCGAAGCATATAAAAGCGAAGAGAGTATTAAAACACTTATTCTCGGAGCTAAAACGTTTACCGTTCCGGCTCAAAATGCATTGCTTAAAATTCTCGAAGAGCCGCCGAGAAATATTGTTTTTATCCTTCTCGCTCCCAATAAGAGTACTTTTCTACCTACCGTACGATCACGACTTGTCCTCAAGCAAGAACATACACACCATAAATATGAACCACTCTCTATCTCTCTTAAAAATCTTGATCTCTCAGGATTATTCGGTTTTGTCAAAGAACATGACCGACTCAAAAAGCATGAAGCCAAAGCACTGATTGAACAACTGATGCATCAAGCGATTCATATAGAAAATTTATCTCTGTCGACCGTTCAGCTTGAAGGATTCGAAAAAGCGCTTCGTTTGATTGAAGTGAACAGCCGTTTTCAAAGCGTTTTGGCTATGGTTTTGATGAATTTTCTTCGTGAGGTCAAACGTGGTCGTTGAAAAACTCTCCAGTACGATGGAGCTGCATCGTGAACTTAAAGCTTTGGGCGTTGATAGTGCAGGGGTATCGATTTTGGCGGACAAAGCACACATTCATCTGATCCGGATCTGTGATTTGCATGTCGGAGCTGCCAATATCCTCAAACAAGACGCCCTCAGTATCGGTGCGGATCTTGCGGTTCCGCGAGGGACGGTTACGGCATCTTCACCTCGAGTGGATGTTCTTTTGATCGCCACGGAACGGCAGTTGCAGATATTAGCTAAAAAAGAGAAGGCTCAGCCGTTCGGACTCAAAACACTCTCCTCTGAGTTGGAAAGTTTTTGTCGATTGGATCGTTCACGGGAGGTCTCTATTATGGGAATTGTGAACGCAAATGAAGACAGTTTTTATCGCTCTAGCCGCTTTGTAGGAGAGCAAGCGATCGAGAGAATAGAGACAATGATCGATGAAGGGGCTGCCATTATCGATATCGGTGGGGTATCGAGTCGTCCGGGAAGTCTTTCTGTTAGCCCTGAGGAAGAGTTGAGCCGCGTCAAGTCGATCATTGATACCGTATATGAACAGCGCCTTTTTGACAAAGCATCTTTTAGTTTGGATAGCTATGAACCTCTCGTGATCCACTATGCACTTGAAAGGGGTTTTGGTATTGTTAATGATATCACGGGATTAGAGAATGATGAGGTCGCTCGTTTATGTGGAGCATACAACGCCACGGCTGTTATTATGCACATGCAGGGAACTCCACAGACAATGCAGGATAATCCGTCGTATACTTCGGTAATGAGTGATGTCGAACACTTTTTCCGTGAGCGGATCGCCAAAGCCGAATCGTTCGGAATCAACGATATTATCCTCGACTGCGGCATCGGATTTGGAAAGCGATTGGAAGATAACTTAGCCCTTATTACCCATCAAGGTCATTTTCTGCGATTGGGAAAAAAGCTTTTGGTTGGGGCAAGCCGCAAATCGATGATTGACAAGATTTCCCCTTCGCCTTCCGATGAACGTTTGGGGGGGAGTATCGCCATTCATCTAAAAGCAATTGAAGAAGGTGCTTCGATCATTCGGGTGCATGATGTCAAAGAGCATGCACAAGCGATCAAAATCTGGAAAGCATTGAGAGGATAATCATGGGCAATACGGTCGTTATTATCACCCTCTCGATGCTGATACTGCTCTCTCCGTTTCTCTCCCGTGTTACGAAAGTTCCGGTCGTAGTGGTTGAGATTTTATTGGGAAGCTTGGCGGCATATTTGGGATTATTAGTCGAAAACGATCTCTTTAAGATCATCGCAAAAGTGGGATTTTTGTACTTGATGTTTTTAGCGGGGATGGAGGTCAACCTCAAAGCGTTCGGATTCGAAAAATCTTCATTGCTCCGTCGGACATTTCTCTATTTTGCAATGCTTTATGGATGTTCATTTACACTTTACTTTTATTTGAATCTTAGTTCCGTCTATTTGGTAGCGTTTCCGATATTTTCGCTTGGCATGCTGATGGCGTTAGTCAAAGAGTACGGGAAAAATAAGCCATGGCTTGCTTTAGCACTCAACATCGGTATTGTCGGAGAATTGGTCAGTATTATGGCGTTGACCATTCTCAGCGGCGGTCTTGAATATGGGTTTAACCGTGAATTCGCATTTGTATTAGGGGGATTATTTCTCTTTCTGATAGGATTTGTCCTCTTTTTTCGAGGGATTAGAATCCTTTTTTGGTGGTATCCTAGCTTGAAAACCCTCATTATGCCGCATGAAGACAGTAAAGATCAGGATGTCCGTTTTTCGATGGCTATCATGTTTATTATGATTGCGATGATGCTCTATTTGAAGATTGATGTTGTTTTGGGAGCTTTTCTAGCGGGGATGTTTGTCTCTACCTATTTTAAACACAAAGCAGAATTACCGGAAAAACTTTCATCTTTCGGCTTTGGGTTTTTGGTGCCGATCTTTTTTATCCATGTTGGCTCTACCCTCTCATTGGATGCGTTTACTGATTTTAAAATTTTACAGAATGCATTTTTTATTGCCAGTGCGATAATTGGAATCCGGCTTGTTAGCTCTTTGGTAGCTTATGGGGGATATTTGGGATTGAAAAATACGATTTTATTTTCATTAAGTGATTCAATGCCGTTGACGTTTACGGTAGCTATTGCTACGCTTGGGTATGGAGCCAACGCTATTACACATGATGAATATAACGCTTTTATTGTAGCGAGTATGGGAAGCGGCATTTTTTTGATGCTGTTGATAAAAATTCTCTACACGCTCTTTAACAAAAAATAAAGGTCTCACACTGATTTTCAGTAAAAATAAGGTACAATCGACGTAATGCCAAACGGTAATTACAGGGATGTAGTTTGATTACCTCAAACGAGAAGGAGTCACGTGGATTTAACGGTCATATTAGGGATATTAGGGGCGATTACTACTATTTCTATCGGGGACTTGATGGAGGGTGGAAACCCTGTACACGTCGTTCATATTACTTCATTAATTATTATTATGCCGACGACACTGTTGGCTTCGATGGTTAGTACGGATGGAGAGCACATTAAAGGCGCTTTCAAAAGTTTGGGGATTATTTTCAAGAAATCTACCGTCAATCTAGAAGAGCGCATTCATCAGATTATCGAGTTATCGACCATGGCACGTCGTGACGGTCTTTTGTCTCTGGAAGCAAAAGTCGCTCAGCTTGACAATGAGTTTTTGAAACAAGGGCTCAGTATGGCGGTTGATGGTAATGAAATCGAAACGATTGAAGAGACGCTGGAACTGGTCATTGAAGAGACGGAACACTATTATCACGGTTGTGCCCACTACTGGATTCTCGCAGGGGAAACTTCTCCCGTTTTGGGTCTTGTTGGGGCGGTTTTGGGTCTTATTCTCGCACTTCAAAAATTGGATAATCCAAAAGAGATGGCGGAAGGGATTGCGGGGGCATTTACCGCAACCGTAACTGGAATTTTCAGTGCGTACGTTTTGATCGGACCGATGGGGAATAAACTGAAAGCGAAATCGCACCATATCGTCAAAGAGCAAAAGCTGATGTTGGCGGGAATCATAGGGATTGTTCACGGGGATAATCCACGTACTCTTGAAGCGAAATTGCTCAATTATCTCTCTCCTGCCGAAGAGAAACATAGTCAATTTAACTAATAAAGATGCCATGAATGGGTAAAAAGAAAAAATGTAAAGCATGTGAGTGTCCGGCAGGGGAAAAATGGGCGGTTCCGACGGCCGACTTTTTCAGTCTTCTTTTGGCACTTTTTATTGCGCTGTACGCGATTGCGTCTGTGAATAAAGAAAAAATTCGTGCACTCAAAGAAGAGTTTGTCAAAATTTACGATTATGCGCCGGTACCGGAATCTATGACTCCGGTTATGAACATGGTCACTGAGAGCAAACCGACACCGGATGCCACAGCAAATCCATCGGGTGCCGTCCCCGTTTCCGATGGAGGTGCTATGTTGATTGGATCTCCTCCGACACCAACCAACCAAGCCGTATCGGATGCCGTTAAAAAAATTCAGCAAGATTTGAAAAATGCCTCTATGGGAGCCGGTCCGCTTGATCAAAGTATGGATGGGGTATTGCTCAAACTTCCGACATCGATACCGTTTCGCGGAGCGAATGCGACGATTGACAATGAAGAGCTTCATCTCTTTTTGCGTCGGGTGGCCGATATTATCAATACCCTCCCGCCGAGTGTCGATATCTCAATTCGCGGATATACCGACAATTTGCCGCTTCCGGCCGGTTCACCGTACAAAGACAATATTGAGCTCTCTGCGAAACGGGCAGAGACGGTCATGCGTGAATTGATTAAAAACGGTGTTGCGCCGGAACGACTCTCTACTGCGGGATTCGGATCGGCTAAACCGGTTGCGGAAAATATCAACGAAGAGAACCGTGCGAAAAATCGTCGCGTTGAATTTTATATGTATGTTTCCAACGATGCGCCGCTGGATCAGGCAAAACAAAACAATATTTTGGATGCGCTCAGTAAACTTCAAAAATAATGAACCGAATCGATAATGACCGTTTTTATATCTCCGGTATTATCGATCACGGTCTTACTCCTCAGGGACTTCGCTGGCGCTCCGCCCATTCACAAGAAATCCGATTTGAACAGCTTTTTTCCCTATTGCCCGCCGGTTCTTTCTCTATTGTCGATGCAGGATACGGTTTTGGAGATCTATATCACTACATAAGTCAACGAAGAAACGATATAGCGTATGTTGGCATCGATACACTCGATATTGCCGTGAGTGAAGCCAGAGACCGTACAGGTGCCACTATACTGCATCGAGATATTCTGTACGACTCTTTGCCTGAAGCCGATTTTTATCTGTGCAGTGGTGCTCTGAATATTTTAACCCGACAAGGTGCTATTCGGTTTATAGAGCGTTGTTTTTATGCTTCAAAAGAAGGGATGATTTTCAATTTTCTGGAAGGGAAAAAAGAGTCCAACATCTACAATTATTTGCAGCTATCAGAGATGCAATCGCTTGGAGAGAGGTTGGAGGCGAAGATGGCGTTCCGCCGTAGCTACTACGAGAGTGACTGCACGGTCGCTTTTTATAAATGGTAGTTTTATTTAGCGATAAAGCTGAGGCAGTAATAGATCGCAGCACTTATTGCAGCCGTAATAGGCAAGGTGAAAACCCAAGAGAGCAAAATTGTTTTGATCATCCCTTTTTGGACTCCGCCGTCGGGTTCGGCAGCCATCGACCCTGCAACCGAACTTGATACAATATGGGTCGTACTGACTGGGGCATGAGTAAAGTTGGAGAGCAAAATGGTGATCATTGCTATCGCTTGAGAGATAGTCCCTTGCATGTAGCTAATCGGTTGAGTACCGATTTTTTCACCGATGGTGTGAACAATCCGTTTATAGCCGATCATTGTTCCGATACTAATCGCTAATGCTACGGCTACGATAACCCAATAAGGGATATATTCGGAAGCATTGACAAGGGTTTTGCGCTGAGTTGCAACATAATCGGATTTATCTTTATCCACCGCTTTTTCTACTTGGCTGAAAAAATTATCGGTACACAAAATAGCCGTATGGACACTCCAGCGATCTTGCGGAGAGAGTTCTGAGTACGACTTAACGCCGCTGAATTTGTCTGCGATCAATGTCGTTGTTTGGTGGACTTGATTCACATCACATTCAGTAATCGTATTTTTTATTTTAAGAGCGCTGGTGAGGTGCTTGTCGCTGACTAACTGATTGAGTGTCGTATTATTTTCGGCATAAAAGTTGGCAAGTTTTGCCGCACTGTCTTGCGTTTGTTTAATTTTGTATTCGTGTGAACTCATATCCAGTGCATAGTAGGTAGGGAGAATACCGATCAAAATGATCATCACCAACCCCATCCCTTTTTGTCCGTCGTTCGAACCGTGTGCGAAACTAACGCCCGCACCTGTGGCGATGATTCCCATACGCATCCAAAAGTTAGGACGTTTACGTTTTGTCTCATTTTCGGGAGATTTATAAAACTTAGGATTCGGGAAGAATTTACGCGCCGCTTTCATCATCAAATAGGCAAATCCGAAACCGATTAACGGAGAGAGTGCCAGTGCGGTTAAAACTTTATAGACAGCTGACCAGTTAACACTTTGTGAGAACTCAAAACCGTGCATCATACTAAAGGCGATGCTGACTCCGATGAGCGAACCGATGAGTGAATGTGAACTTGATACCGGAATACCAAAATACCATGTTCCGAAATTCCAGATAACGGCTGAAATAAGCAAAGAATAAATCATCACCAACGTTGCGCTTTGGTTCGATGAAACGATAATATCCAACGGAAGAAGATGGACAATTGTGTAAGCAACGCCGATTCCTCCGAGCATTACACCGATAAAGTTCATGATCCCCGCCATCAAAACAGATTGTCCCGGTGTAAGAGAATTGGTATAAATGATCATTGATACCGCATTCGCCGTATCATGAAAACCGTTGATCATTTCGTAAAAAAGGGCTATCCCCAGTGAGAGTAAAAGCAGTCCGAGGGTGATTGCATCAATATTACTCAGTGCGTCCCAAAGTACAGACATGGCATTTCCTAAGATTAAAAATATAAATGTAATAGTATTACGAAACCGTTACAAAAAAAGGTTACGGAATGATTACATTATGCCCGTTTGTCCCTTTGAAGAGACTTTGACGGACTATAGAATAGGAGGTTATTGTAGAAGTGTAGCTTTGATGATTTTTTGCGTTTGGAGCGGTTTGTCTCCGCCGTATTGCCCGTTTGTAGGGGTATTGTTAAGTTTATTCAAGGTATCCATACCTGCGATAACGTGACCAAAAATAGTGTGGTAACCGTTCAGCCACGGAGTGGGGGCGGTTGTAATAAAAAACTGGCTTCCGTTCGTTCGCGGTCCTGCATTGGCCATCGCCAAAATACCGGCCTTGTCAAATACGACGCCCGATTTGAATTCGTCTTTAAACGGCTTTTTCCAGATCGATTCTCCACCTGCACCCGTTCCGGTCGGATCGCCCCCCTGAACCATAAAATTTTTGATGATGCGATGGAAAGTGAGCCCGTTGTAGTAGCCGTTTTTAACCAGCCCCGTAAAATTCTCAACAGCCAAAGGGGCAACATCATCATAGAGTTCCAAGGTGATCTCTCCTTGGGTTGTTTGAAGAAGAACTTTTGGATGAGAGGCCGCGAATGAAAGGGCCGCCGCAAACAAAAAAGTAATGAGTAAACGCATTAAGACTCCTGTGTCAAGTGTATGGATTGAGGAACATCTTGTTCCAAAGGATTTGAAAAAGAGATTATAGTTGCAGTTTCTGATGCACGGCTTAGTGCATAGGTATAATTATCGGTTTCATCCGATGTCAGGAGAAATACATGCGGAATATGAATTCCTGAAGTTAAATCGGGGGTTGCTAATAAAAGGGTATCCAAATTTTGGTATTGCAAACTAAAAGAGGGGGTAAGCACTCGACTGTTAACTCCAAAATATTCGTCAATTTTTTCTTTATAAGACTTCAGTAGGGTTATATCATTGAAAAGGATCATAACCGTCTCAGCGGTCGCCGTTTGAAGCAATGTACGCAGTTCCATAATCAACGTCATAAAGGCCTCTTTTCCTCCTGAAGATATTTTTTTGAACGGGATATTTTTTTGGTAATGGTTATGGAGGATAAAGGATGAAGTGCTAAAGGGTAGATAGTGATTGTGCATAGAGAGAAGAAGCCATCGCTCACCTCTGTGTGCAATAAGAGCATCCAAGATGGTTTTATCAAGCAGATAAGCATCATCACACAAAACAGATGATGCAGATTGGAAAACTTCGCTCTCTTCAATTTTCCCGTTTTTATCGGGGGCATAAAAATGTAACGAAGCGTACTGAATATTCAGTACGCCGTATTCGGCAATGGAGACAATCTCATTGCGTAATATTTCACCGGCTATACGCGTGGGGGTGACTATGAGTATTTTTTGCTTCGGATTTTTGAGGAGCAGCAATAATGCTTTTCGGACGATTAGGGCACTCTTACCGCTATTGTGCTCACCAAAAAGGGTAGTTGTCGTGTTGCTAAAGTCATTGTCGAGCAAAGCTCGTTGCTCCTCGCTGAGAAATTGCCCATAGGGGTTTTCAGGGGTGGGGAGAATGAGGGTGTGCGATTGCAGAGATCCGATTATTTTGAGAATAGGATAAGGTTCAATGCATAGCGGCAACGCGCAATAGAATTTTGCGAGAATCGATTCTTGCGTTGAATCGCAAAAGATCACTCTGTCTTTTGATAGAAGCTGATGAAATGAGGAATCCAAACGATCAAATTCATCTTCCCTCAGACGAGGCATCCAGATAAAGCGCTCGCATGCCGTTGTATCAAAAGGGTGGATCTCTTCAAGTTTTTGGTGAATGGCTGCGTGGGTCGATTCAAGACGGGTTGCAGCGGGAGATTTTCTAGATCGGTTGAAACGTTCAATCGTTGCATTTTCAAGGGCATCGAAATCCCAATCGAGTCGTTCGGCAAAACAAAGCCCACGCTCTGGGAAAAAAAACAGTAAATCGATTGTCATTGCCTCATTTCGATAAAAGAGATCGAAATTATGAAAGCAAAAAGCATTTTCATCTTTGGCGATGTGATTAAAAGAGTGTATTTGCTCATCATACATTGGCTCAGGTAACGTATTTTTTTCGGATGAAGTGTGTTTGGTTAAAAAACGGTTAAAAAAAGAGAATAACACATCAATCCCCGAGAATTAGTACTAAATGTTGAAAGAAATTATAACTAAATTTTGTGTTTATGAAGAAAACGAGGAAAATAGAGTCGAAATAAGCCGCAGGGATCCCGACGGCATATTAAGGGGTTATTTAGCGGCTTCTACGCTGTCTTTAAGACTTTTGCCTGGTTTGAATTTAGGAACCATTTTGTCTTTTGTGCTGTACGTTTTATTAGTACCAGGAATTTTCCCGCTTTTCCCTTTTTGAAGAGACGATGAAAAGCTTCCGAAGCCTACCAATGAAACTTCTTCTTTTTTGACAAGAGCTGCAGTTACTGCTTCAGTGAAAGCTTTGATAGCTGTTTCAGCTTCAACTTTAGTTTTATAACTACCACTTTTTTGAACCAATTCTACGAATTGTGCTTTATTCATTTATTGCCCTTAATTTAGATATGCGAATAACACTCAAAACCTCCATGCTTGCGAATAAGCGAGGTAAGATGTTTTAGCCGCGAATACTTTAATATCTCTTGCCTTAAATTTTTCTTCTTTTTTGCATTTTAATGAGCAGTTTTGTTATTTTGTGGGTTTTTAGACCGTTTTTTATCCAAATTTTTGAGTGACGTGCGAGTGAAAACGGTAAAGTGGTTTTATGTTGCCGTAAAGTTTTACCCCAATATGCCCATTTTTCAAAGAAATTTCGGGACGGAGAAATGGATAAAAATACCTCTTCTAATCCGATGCGTTCTTGTTCGCTCAAACTGCTCATGATGTTTGTCCTAATTTATTTATTTTACGTACGACGCGAATGATCTCATCATCCTCAAGCATCCCCAACATTTCCAGAACTGCTTTAGCCGCTTGGGGCTTAGCATTTCCAAGCCGCCAGTCCTGATAGGTACGCATGGAGATACCCAGTTCCTGAGCCATCTCTTTTTGGGATATCTTCTTCCCGTTGCGCTGTGCCTCTACGGCATTGTGAAGAAGATTAAAAAGATCACTCATTTCCATAGCTCCATTGTAATATCCTTTTCTTAAAATAAACATTAAAACGTATAAAATATACTTAAAAATATGCATAAAATA
>NZ_JAEMQA010000153.1 GCF_022759005.1 Sulfuricurvum sp.
GGATTGGGGCAATCTTCCCGCGTTCCCGATGCAAGAGAACTCTATTTTGCAGGCGGTATCGGTAACACAAATCTAAATGAAACTATCAATCGTGAAATCGATATGGGAATTGAACAAACTTTGGGTAATTTACACCTCAAAGGGACACTGTTTTACAGTGATTTAAAAGATTATATCTATGCCTATAAAACCGGGACAGGAACCAATACTTCATATGCCAATATCGATGCACGTATTGTTGGCGGTGACATCACAGCCGATTATTTTATAAACAGCGAGTGGTCACTTAGTTCGGGGATTGCTTATCAAATAGGGACAAAAAAAGATACTGCCCAGCTTGATGCATTGAGTACAGCAGCACAGACTGATAAAGATCTAGCCGATATTCCTCCGCTTAAAGGGAGAGTCGCTTTAGTATTTGATGATACTAAAAATTATGCGGCAGCTGAATGGATTGCGGCACAATCACAAACTTATGATCAAAACAACGGGGAACAATCAATTAGAGGGTATGGTATTCTCAATCTCAAATACGCTACCGATTTTGGTAACGGATTTTCTCTCAGTACGGGAATCAACAACTTCTTTAATCGTACGTATGCAGTGAGCAACAGCTATATCGGGCTCACAACCTTGATGGAAGGGGCACAACCTCTTGTACTTAATGAACCTGGGCGTAATCTTTACGCAACTCTCAGCTACAAATTCTAACCTACAACTGTTTCGTCAATTCCCGCACCCTGCGGGAACTACAGTTGATTTTCCAAAAACCATCCAAAGCCGAACATCAATCCCGGTGTTTTGGCTTTGCTCTCATCCATAGCAAATTTTTTGGCGTCTTCCACTGAAATTTCAACAACTTCAATCGACTCCGTATCGATCCCTCCACCATTGCTGACACGCATTGATTCATTCACTTTCGCGTAAAAAAGGGTCTGCACCGAACCGGCAAATCCTACCGCTGTGTAAAAAGAGGTAACCCGTTCAATCTCCTCTGTAGGAACATCATAACCGCACTCTTCCAAAATCTCTTCATGTGCTATCTCTACAAGCGATTTTGCTTTATCCACAATTCCGGCACACAGCTCATAGGTATAGCCGTCATTGTTTTTCAAATAGACAGGGGGGCGGAACTGTTTGACGACAATCAACGCATTACGCTCTTCATGATACAAGAGGATCGCAACGCTGTCGTGCACTTCGACCATATCCCAGATTTTAGGTACACCGTTTTGGAGATATTTCATCCGCTTCGGCTTTACAAAATCGGAATTTTCACATGCTACGATGGTGACGTTTTTGATCATATCCGCTTCTTAGAAAGGTTTAGGTTTAAAGGTTGTGCTGTCAACGTAATACGTTTCATGGAAATCGAAATACGGTTTTCGAAGCACTTTTTCTTGCAGTGCTTTTTTAAATTTCATATCCATTTTATCGCGTATTGCGAGGAATGCCTTACGCTCTTTTCCGCTAAATCCTTCGGTTGTTTTTTTCATAACACTCAATGGATCAATGGCGGTACTGCCCGCATACATCCCAAAATGCAGATGAGGCCCAGAAGACAATCCTGAATTCCCGACATACCCGATAATTTCCCCTTGTTTGACAGAAGAGCCGTTATGGATACCGGCTCGAAATGCTTTTTGATGGGCATAAAGACTCACCAAACCGTTGCTATGACGAATTTTGATCGTGTTACCATAACCGCGTGATGAACCGGCAAAACATACATGACCGTCCCCTGTTGCTAAGATCGGGGTCCCCGGACGCGCACCGAAATCGACGCCCAAATGAGCACGGTAGCAGTGAAGAACAGGGTGATAACGACTTTTCGTAAAGCCGGATGTTATACGGGGATTATTGATAGGGATCTGAAATAAAAACTTCTCGTACTGAGCCCCTTTTTCATCATAAAAACGACCGTCGCTGTGACGATATACGGTCACTTTTTTCCCATTTATTTCTACCATCGCACCGTGAACTTCGGGCATCGAAAACGGTTTTCCGAGACGATATTTTTGGGTATATACCAAAACAATCGGATCCCCCTTTTTAAACCCTTTTCTAAAATCGACTCTCCCTTTGAAGATTTTGACAAACTCGGATGCAAGATTTTTAGAACCGGTCATTTTCAAAATATCATCGTACGGAAGGGTTTGAATAGGAACATAAAGAGTTTCGGTATACTCCTGACTAACAATCGGGACAACCCGTATATCGTAACGTCGTTTCGGAGTGAGAAAAATTTGAAGCTGCAATTCATCATTGACGGGGATCAAAATTTGGTGGATAAACTTCTTATCATCAACCACCATTTGACAATTGGCATTATAGGGTATATCTTCGGTCAGTTTCTGATCTTCTTTGTCCAGATTATAATACAAAGTAAGAGGAAGTTTTTTCCTCTCAAGAAACGTCAAAAAACTCTCCCCGTCATTCCATTTAAATGGTTTTACCGTATTTGCAAAAAGGAGAAAGGGCAACAATAACAAAAGAAACAAACGACCCATTCTCATCCTTGATCAAAATACACATTAAAAAAGTAAAAAGAGTTAAATGATAGCAAAAAATCCATTTACAAAGATGTGTTAAGCTATAATCTCTATTAACTACTTTACCAAAAGGTTACCATGATGCGCATCTGGCTTATGACTCTTATCGCGTGCGGCGTACTTAACGCTTCATCTATTTCTGCCCCGCTCCTCGAAGTTCAAGGAGACCGAGCAACGATTACTGCCGAGAACCTACGCGATGGTATGAGCGGTTTTATCGTACGACAATTCGATGCTGCCCACAGCACCATCATCGCCAATGCACGGGTTGAAAAAAGCAATCCTGCCGATCACCGTGCTATACTAAAAATCAGCCCTTACACCGGACTTCACCAAGATGCTCTTCCAAGCGGGAATTGGCAACCAAGAGCTTCAGACACTGCCGTTTTGGCCTATGATTACGAACGGGCTCTCGTTATTGCCCCCAATGATGATACCTATGATGCAATCACAAAAAGTATCAGCGGTGTCGAATGGGTTCACCCAGATAACTATGCGACATTTCTCTCATACGAAGGTCATCAGACACCTTTGGTTGAAGATTTTCAAAGCTACTGTACCGCCAATTCGATCGGGTTGCTTTATGTCCAAAGTGCTGATCAGCTCTTCACCCTTGATTGCAAAAGCTTTACTCTTCTTCAAACAACCCAATTTGCAAAAGTTGCCGAAAAAGAGCGAACCCCTTTTTATACCCGAATACCGACTATTCGCGGAGCATGGTGGGGAAAAGGGAGTTCGAGTTTAAAAAGTTACGAGCCCTACTATCTTGAAATTATCGCTTTAAGCAATTCCAAAAACAAAGAATTATATGAGCTCTACAAAGCGAAATTTAGCTCTGATAACGCACTATTACGCAATTTTGATTTCAAGGAATAACGATGCTCTCCGTAGAAGCTATCAACTTTTTTACCAACCTCATCGGCAAAGAGAACGTTTACAGTGACAAAGCCCATCTGATCGCCTATAGCTACGATGCAACACGCGAACGGTTCGAGCCGGATGCCGTTTTATTTCCGCGTCACGAACAAGATGTCAGTGACATTTTAAAATATTGCAATGAGCATCGTATCGTGATCGTTCCGCGCGGTGCGGGAAGCGGGTTTACCGGAGGAGCCCTTCCGGCGAACGGAGGAATCGTATTGGCGTTTGAAAAGCATATGAACAAAATCTTAGAGATCGATATGCAAAACATGGTTGCCATCGTCCAACCGGGCGTTGTGAATATGGAGTTGCAAAAAGCGGTAGAAGAGGTGGGTCTTTTCTATCCACCCGATCCTGCATCACAGGAATACTCCACCATCGGCGGAAACGTCAATGAAAATGCGGGGGGTATGCGCGCTGCCAAGTATGGAATCACCAAAGATTACGTGATGGCGATCCGTGCAGTACTTCCGAATGGGGACATTATCAAAGCGGGAAAACGGACGATCAAAGATGTTGCAGGCTACAACATCGCCGGAATCTTGATCGCAAGTGAAGGGACACTGGCGGTAACGACCGAAGTAACCCTCAAACTCCTCTCCAAACCGAAAATGACCAAAACGGCAATGGGAATTTTCCCAACCGTTCATGCCGCGATGGAAGCGGTCTACAAAACGATGGCGAGCGGCGTTACCCCTGTTGCCATGGAATTTTTGGACAACCTCACAATCCGCTCCGTAGAACAAGTCTATAAAAAAGGTCTCCCGATCGAAGCGGGAGCGATTCTCGTCACTGACGTGGACGGAAATCTCGAAGAGGATCTCGATTTTCAGCTCGGTCTCGTCGAAAAAGTATTCCGTGAAAACGGATGCAGCGAGTTCAAAATCGCAAAAGACAAACAAGAAGCCTCCGATCTCTGGTTTGCCCGCCGTAATGCGAGTCAATCGCTCTCCGTTTACGGAAGCAAAAAAATCAATGAAGATGTCACCGTTCCCCGCTCGGCACTTCCCGAGCTTCTTGAAAAATTCGATGGCATTGCCAAAAAATACAACATCAATATCCCGTGTTTCGGTCATACCGGAGATGGCAACGTCCACACCAACGTGATGGTGGATGGCAAAGATCCCGAACAAGTCAAAATCGGATATGAAGCGATCAAAGAGGTTTTTCAGGCGACTATCGATCTGGGAGGAACCCTCAGCGGAGAACACGGTATCGGGTTGGCCAAAGCGCCGTATATGTCGATGGCCTTTACCCCTGAAGAGATGGCACTGTTCCAATCCATCAAACGAGCATTTGATCCCAATAATATCCTCAACCCAAATAAAATGGGACTTGATTAATCGATGAATTTAAAATCGATTGTTCGACACATACGGCTTTTTTTCCTAATGCTTTTTGATCGGGACATCACCGTCTATGCGTCGAGTCTCAGCTTTTATACCATCTTCACGGTGGTTCCATTACTCATTATCTCTCTTAGCTTGATCGCGAACGTTCCCGTGTTCAACGAGCAATACGCCAAAATTCAGATTTTTATTTTCGAGAACATGATGCCCGGACAAACAGAAGCGATTGCGGGCTATCTCGAATCATTTTTTCGCAATTCGGTACAACTCGGAGTGATCGGGTTTACGACGATGATTGTCTCAAGCCTCCTCTTTTTTCAAAACTTTGAACATATTGTGGGCAAAATTTTCAAAACCTCTAAACGCCGCATATGGGATGCTATCACCACCTATTGGACACTCATCAGTCTCACCCCGATCGCACTGATCGCATCGATGAGTATGAAAGCTTATTTGGAGGCTCACATCAGCGGTTTTGCACTCCATACCCTCTCTGTTTTTCCGTTTTTATTGTTATGGGCCATCTTCTTTTTGATCTACAAAATAGCGGTCAATGCCGAAGTCTCCCCTAAAGCAGCGGCGATCAGCTCATTTGTCGTAGCTCTCGTTTGGGGAATTGCCAAAAACAGTTTTATCCAATACGTTTTTTACAACAAAACGTACGCGACGATGTACGGATCGTTTTCCGCCCTCATTTTCTTCTTTTTATGGATCTATGTCTCATGGATCATCGTCATCTACGGGATGAAACTATGCTATCTGATAAATCGCGCTGCCCAACGTCGCGAGTCCCACAACGCCTAATGTCCAAAACGCCTCTTTTCGCCACATCGCCCCAAGTGCCAGAGCGATACTGAGAATTCCGACCCACATCGGAATCACAACCGATTTGACCTCGGCTGCTTCAAACATTTGTCTAAGATACGGATCAAATAGATCTCCCCACGGAGTGAGATGCAGCACTAAGACACTCGGATAATAGAGATTAAAAACGAGATTGATCGGAATGGAACCCACATGCGCCCAGCTGAAGGTTCCGAAAATAGCTAACGAAATCGGCAAAAGGACGAGATAGCACCACACGTTGAGCGCCAAAAATATCTGCCAAGGCTTCCAATGTTCGTAATAGCGGATGAACACAAAGATTGACAATACCCCAAACGATGAGAACCAAAACGAAAGGGAGAAAAACAGTCTCGGGAAAAACGCCAGCAAGAGTCCTACGGCAATCAAGAGTGTTTGAAATGAGACGATTTTTATCCCCCGATCATAGAGCCAGTATCCGACCATAATCATCCCGTATGAGCGTACCATCGCCGGATTAAACTCCAAAATGGCCAAATACGAAAAAAGAAATAGCGCAACGATCCAAAACAGATCACGATTACCGTGCCGATAGGGGAAATAGCGATTTTGCATCCACCGATAGGGCCTTCTAAGAAAAAAATAGGCGATCAGACTCAAAATACCAAAATGGTACCCGCTGATCGATAATGCTGCACTCAGCCCCATCGCTCCAACCAACGTTTGAAACTCCTGCGACATGGGAGTAGCGACAAAAAGTGCCCCATAGAGCTCTTTCATCCATTGATCACTATGATGTGACGCAATAGTACGATACCATCGCTCTTTGAGGCTCAAAGAGGGATATACCTCCATAATCACTCCCCGTGTACGGAATCCTTTGAGATAGTCTAAAAAACTCACTTTGGCTACCTGCAATTCGATCAAAACGTCCCGTCCCCGCAAATCCCGCAGATACGGAGACATCACGCACCGAACACTTGCACCGTTTTCCAAGCGTAGTTTCATAGAGGTTCTGGGCTGTTCACCGATCTGCCGTACTTCTTGATCGACGACAGACGCATGAATCAGAGGATCATCAAAAGTTTTGAATTTGGTAAATTGATAATACTCATAGGAGAGAGACAAGGAAGCGATTATGAGGAGAAATAGAGCGAAAAGAGCACCGCTTTTTCGGTCAAAAAGGTCGATACGTTCGAGTTTGGACACACCCTCTCCTTTGTACTTTTCTGTTTAGTCAGAAAAGCACCAAAAGATCATACCGCAATCCAAGAACGCTACGTTCCTCTCGGCACTACTGCCTTCGAAACGGCTCTATGCGTTGGATAGCGGAGATTTTCTATTTAAATGATCGGCATCGATACATTATCTTCAATGATATTCATCGTCGCACTTTTGGTATCAATCGTCTCGTAGACAATTTGTGCCGCACCGAATGTCGGACGATCGACGAAGCGGGTGAATTTTTTCTGAAACATCAGTTTTACATGCCCTGTCGGACCGTTACGCTGTTTACCGATGATGATCTCAGCTTCCTCTTCCTCTTTTTCGACGTATTTAGAGATAAACTCTTTTCCTGCACTGATCGCCTCTTTCTCCCGCTCTTTCTCCTCTTTGTAGAGGTAGACATCGTTTCGGTAGACGAAGAGGATGATGTCGGCATCTTGCTCAATCGAACCCGATTCGCGGATGTCACTCAGCATCGGACGTTTGTCGGCACGTGATTCGAGTCCACGATTGAGCTGAGAGAGGGCGACGATAGGGATCTCCAACTCACGGGCGAGCATTTTGAGCCCCCTTGAGATCTCACTCACTTCGAGGTGACGATCTTTTCCCCCTGTCCCGTTCATGATTTGAAGATAGTCGATGACGGCAAGCTCAATCTCTGGATGACGGGATTTGAGCTTTCGGAGTTTGGAGCGGAGCTGATGGATATTGATCGAACCGTGATCGTCGACGAACAGCTTGGATCGCCGCATTTTATCCACCGCATCACTCAGCTGTTTGTACTCTTGAGGGTTCATATCCCCTACACGGAGACGCTGAAGCTGGATTGAGGTTTGAACACTCAGCAGACGTAGCATCAGCTGTTCCGCCGGCATCTCCAGCGAAAAAAATGCAACCCCTCTCCCTTTATCGAGGAGATTTTGAACCATATTGAGAGCAAAGGAGGTTTTCCCCATCGCCGGACGAGCGGCGATGATAACCAGATCCCCCTTCCCAAAACCGGTCGTCATTTTGTTGAGCTCGGCATACCCCGTATCAACCCCGACGAGCACCGAATCGCCGCGTGCTTTCATCTCTTCGATGTAAGCTAAAGTCTCATCCGCTATAGCCGGAGCATCTTTAAAATCGGTTGCTTGGGAACTTTGGGTGATTTCATAGAGCTTTTTCTCCACCAAATCAACCACATCGGTTCCGCTCAACTCCTCTTCGAGAGTAACACGTTTGATCTCCGTCGTAAGGGTCAACAAATGACGTTTAATCGCTTTGTCTTTGATCTCTTGGACGTAGGCTTTGGTATTGGCAATCGGATTGGCGGTGAGGATTTCGACCATCACCCGCTCGTCGAATTTTTGTTTTGCCGTGAGCTCTTTACGGATAAACTCCTCATCGATCGGAAGATCCCGATGCGCCAAAGAGAGCATGGCACGGTAAATCTCCTGATGCGCACTCAGATAAAAATCCTCCGGTGTCAGAACCGCATCAAATTCATCAAACTGCGCAGGGTCAAAAATAATGGAGCTGAGAACGGAACGCTCAAACGCTAAGTTATACAGTGATTCCTCCATTTAATCCTCTTCCCGTGCCATTTTTTCGACCTCCTCGACGAAGCGATCGACCAATTTATCTTCATCCAACCGTGCAACGACTTCCCCTTTGACCATCACCAGCCCAGAGCCCTTCCCGTACGCAATCGCGACATCGGCGTGTTTCGCCTCACCGATGGCATTGACGACACACCCCATGACGGAAAGATCGAGCGGTTTTTTGATATGTTTGACCCGCGCTTCGATCACACTGACCGCACTGACCAAATCGGCTTCGATCCGTCCGCATGTCGGACACGAGATGATATTGGGGCCCTCTTTGGCCACTCCGCTGTCTTTGAGGATCGCGCGGCCGACTTTGATCTCCTCCTCGAGTTCTCCCGTGATCGAAACACGCATCGTATCGCCGATCCCCTCGAGTAGCAGTGTCCCCAACCCGATAGCACTTTTGATCGTTGCGTGAAACACCGTCCCCGCTTCCGTCACACCCAGATGAAACGGATAGTTGTTCTTCGGACGTAACATCCGATACGCTTCAACGGTACGTTGTACGTCACTGGCTTTGAGAGAAATTTTAATGTCGGTAAATCCCAAATCTTCGAGATATTTGATGTTGTACTCTGCCGAGGCAACCATCCCCTCTGCCGTAGCGCCGTAACGCTGTTCAAACTCTTTTTCCAAACTCCCAGCATTGACTCCGATACGCACCGGAATGTTACGTTCCTGACACGCTTTGACGATCTCGCGAATACGGGATTTTTCACCGATGTTTCCAGGATTGAAACGGATACAATCGACACTCTCTGCCGCAATGAGGGCAAGCTTGTAGTTAAAATGGATGTCAGCGACGAGAGGGAGAGAAATCTGCTCTTTGATCACTTTGAGCGCGTGGGCATCATCCTCATCGGGAACGGCGACACGGACGATGTCACATCCGGCGAAATGGAGACGGTTGATCTGCTCTACCGTTGCACTTACATCCGCAGTGCGTGAATAGGTCATCGACTGTACCGAGATAGGTGCATCACCGCCGATAGGGACATTGCCGACAAAAATTTGTTTAGTTGGGTATCGTTTTATCATGACTAGATTGTAGCTTTTTGGATGTTAAAGTTACGTAAACTCTATGGGGTCCATATCGATTTCACACAGCGGTGATCTAATCTGCTTGATGGCGCGGATAAGATCGGTACTTTTGTCACTTCGAAGCAATATTTGAAAACGGTATTTATCGGCGATCTTCTCGATAGGCGATGCACCAAATCCAACAATCTGTACTTGTCCAATCTGTTCCAACTGTTCAACGGCCTTTTCCATCTCTCCTTTGGCTTTTATGCCGTTTTTGTGGGCATACAGGAGACGGGCCAGCTTTTTCGTCGGAGGATAGCGATCTGCTCTGATTTTCATCTCATCGATCAAAAATTGCTCGTAATCGTCCAAATAGCTTCGGAAAAACGATTCATGAAAACTCTGCACAAGCACCGTGGCATCTTGTTTTCGTCCGCTCCGTCCTGCGATCTGAATCAACAATGACAACGCTTTCTCCCGTGCGCGGTAATCGCTTTGAGAAAGGAGATTATCAATCCCCATCACGACCGCAAGGGTAATATCGTGATAATCGTGCCCTTTGGAGAGCATCTGAGTCCCCACCAGCAGATCAATCTCTCGGTTATTGAACGCTTCGAGAGCTTTTATCAGTTTATTTTGGGTCGTGATAACGTCACGGTCAAACTGCTGCACCCGCAGTTCTTCACTCAACCCTTTAAAATGTTCCACCGCTTCTGCCGTTCCCAGCCGCGTTGTCCGTAGCGCACCGCTTTGACACTTCGGACACACTTTTGGGAGCACTTCGGTGTAGTTACAATAGTGACATTTGAGTGCGCGAGAGTTTTTGTGCTGACTCATCCCCACACTGCAAAACGGACACTCCACATGGTAGCCGCACGAGTCACACACCGTATATTTGAAATTCGCCCGTGTCGGGATAAAAACAATCCCCTGATGTCCCGAAGCATGGTTCTCCATCACTTTAGCGTCAATACTCGGTGTCAACGCCTCAAAGGAGGGTTCAAAGAGAAATCTCCGCCGTGATTTGAAATAGCCTCCTCGTAAACGATAAAACGGATATTTCGCATAGCTGGAGAGGCTCGGCGTAGCACTTCCGAGTACCACGGGAATTTTGAGAAGATTGCCGATATAGACCGCCATATCCCGCGCGTTATAGCGTGGACGGGATGAGGATTTGTAGCTCTCATCGTGTTCTTCATCCACCACAATCAATCCCAAATCACAGACAGGTAAAAAGAGGGCCGAACGGGGACCGACGATGATATATGCCGAGCCATCATAGATTTTTTCCAGCGTCATTTTCTTCTGTTTCGGGGTCATCTTCGAATGCCACAGCACCACCGCATCCCCGAAATGGTTACGAAATCGTTTTTCCATCTGGGGGGTGAGAGAGATTTCGGGGAGGAGCAATAAGCACCGTTTCCCCTGACTCAGTATCTCATCCATCCGCTTCATATAGATTTCGCTCTTCCCCGCCCCCGTATCACCAAAAAGGAGAGAGACACTGTGCGAACGGACAAAATCAAGCGCTTGGGTTTGAGCTTCGGAGAGGGTGATATTAACAGCTGTACGTTCGTGGTGAGCCAGTCGAACCATGAACCGTTGCCCTTCGACATGCTCAGGGCGAACGGAAAACGGCACAAACAAATTCAACGCTTCCCCGAGCGAACACCCGTAATAATCACGGATAAAATGGGCTATTTTAATTTGCGTTTCGGAGTAAACAAACGGAGTGATTTCACCGATAGGCTGGGTCGTAAAATCGGGTTTTTCGCATTGGGCGATCACAACCCCTCGAATAAGACGATTAGAGAGAAGGGTTTGTATTTCCGCACCAGTAGAAAGAGATATTTCTGATTGATAGATAAGAGGTTCAAGTGGGGAGCCCAAAAGGGCTATAGCATAAAAATAATTCACACCCAATTATTATTATTCGGTTAAGCGCTGACAGCCTGCATCCGCATGATTACAATCAAAGGTACCGCTAGCTTGCGTATATTTAAATTGAGTATCAGCTCCTAATACTTTATATTGATAAGTATCTGTAGCTGTTTTACGCCAATGCCCGTTGGTAGAACCAGAAGCGATACCATATTGCAGCAATATTTGTGTTGCATTACCGTTATTATCAAATAATATATCACCGTCTGCAGATGCCTCATCCTGGTGATCGAGATGATCTATATATTTTGTTTCACCTTTTAAAAGTCGAGTTTGTCTCTCACTGACGATAGCTGCACGAATAGCAGCTACATCACTCCGCCCTTTGGCAATTTGGGCATCATCACGCGTCGCGGCTAAACGGGGAATGGCTATAGCCGATAAAATTCCTATAACAACAATGACAAACACAAGTTCTATCAT
>NZ_JAEMQA010000090.1 GCF_022759005.1 Sulfuricurvum sp.
CAATTTTTGGATTTATGTTCGGAAAATAGGGTTTCGAGATGTTTATTTAGATCTTTGACGCTCATACGAGAAGGGCTCCCTTTACTGTTAAAAAGATGTGGATTATACCGAAATTTTTCTTAAAGTGCAGTTTTGTCCGACTAAAAGGGAAAAAAACAATATTGGAACACTTGTTGCTATTTGACACTAACAACTTCACAAGGATGATAAATGCAGACCGGATATTATGCAGCTACCGGTGGAATGGTTGCTCAATTTAATCGTATGGATACGATTGCATCCAATCTCGCAAATGCCAATACGGCAGGCTTCAAACGTGATCAGGTAATTACAGGCGATTTCGCCCGTTTGTATAAAACGGCACAAAGTGAATTGCCGATCGCCAATAATACGGAAGACGCGGCGCAGTATTTTAACCGTGCCATGAGCCGTGTCCCGCAGATTACCGATGCCTACACCGATTACAGTCTCGGGTCGATGCAAGAGACAGGAAATACCTTTGATCTTGCCCTTTCCAAAGAAGGGCAGTTTTTTGCCGTAAAAACACCACAGGGAATCCGTCTGACTCGTGAGGGAGCATTTACACTGAATGATGAGGGCAAGCTAGTAAATAAACAAGGTTACGAAGTGCTCTCAACCGATAAAACAGAGATTACGTTCAATCCTCAAGACAGCGTCATCACAATCGACAAAAACGGTCAGGCTATGACGAATGTACCGGGAACGACTCAGATGGTAGCCAATAAAAAGCTTCTTGTTGTCGAGCCGCAAAATCTCCGAATGCTCAAAAAAGAGGGAGAAAATTTGTATGTGCCTGATCCTGCTGATCCGTTGAAACCAAAAGATGAAAGCGGAAGCGTCATGCAGGGATTTACCGAAAAAAGCAATGTCAACGCGGTGAATGAAATGATCGCACTGGTCGAAGCAAACCGTTTGGTCGGAATGTATCAAAAAGCGATGGATTCGCAGATGAATGACCTCAACCGTGATGCCATTGAAAAACTAGCCGTAACACGCCGATAAATTAAGGAGATAACACTATGATGCAATCACTCTATACCAGCTCCACTGGGATGCTGGCAATGCAAAGTCAGATCGATACGACTGCAAATAACGTGGCCAACGTTAATACGATGGGATACAAAAAATCGCGTGCCGAGTTTGCGGATTTGATGTACAAAGTTATGACGTATGCCGGAACCTCTACCAGCGATACGACCAAATCTCCGACCGGTATCGAAGTGGGGCTTGGGGTACGTCCTACTGCCGTCAATAAAATTTTTAGCGAGGGGAGTTTGAAACAAACCGACAATACGCTTGATCTTGCGATTACAGGAAAAGGCTTTTTCAAACTTCAGCTTCCAAACGGTACGGAAGTGTATACCCGTAACGGATCGTTCAAGGTTGATCAAAACGGAACACTCGTCAATTCAGATGGCTATACCGTAACTCCTGAGGTAGTTATTCCCGAAGATGCGACGAGTATCAGTATCGGGACTGATGGCATTGTGAGTGTTATTCAAGCCGGTCAGGCACAAGCGACGCAAATCGGGCAAATATCTCTGACCAATTTTATCAATCCTGCCGGTTTACATGCGATGGGGGATAACCTTTTTGTTGAAACAGATAGTTCCGGTCAACCGATTGAGGGAACTCCTGGAGAAAACGGACTAGGAAATATCCGTCAAGGTTTTGTTGAACTTTCGAATGTTCAGCTAGTCGTTGAACTGACCGATTTGATTACCGGTCAGCGCGCATACGATGCAAACTCAAAAGTCATTACCACGAGTGATGAGATGCTTGCAACAACGAACGGCCTCAAACGTTAACGCTAAACTTCTCTTTCTCTTAGCCGGGGCTTTTTCCCGGAAGGCACTTTTTATCTTCAATTTCATTTTTAGCTTTTGACACTATGATCCTCATTGACTAAATTTCAATCCGATAGCTAGGAAAAACATGAACTACAATAGATTAACTCCCGAAGAAGAGTATGTCATTTTACGCAAAGGGACAGAACGCCCCTTTGGAGCGAATTATGAAAAATTTTTACATGAAGGAAATGGGATTTATGTATGCCGCCAGTGCAATACCCCGCTGTATACGTCTAAAAACAAGTTCGATTCTCATTGCGGTTGGCCGAGTTTCGATGATGAGATTGCGGGTGCGGTGAAACGAGTTCCTGATGCCGACGGACGACGTGTAGAGATTATTTGTGCCGCGTGTGGCGGACATTTGGGACATGTGTTTATCGGAGAGCGAATGACACCGAAAAACACCCGTCATTGCGTCAACTACACATCCATAAAATTTATTTCTGCAGAGTGAGATTATCGGGTTTTAAAACTCTTTCAACTCTTATAGGCTATAATCCCTCTAATTTTACGTAACCATTAGGATTTTTTGATGCAGAAAATTGAAGGTAAAGTTTGGAATTTTGGTAAAGATATCGATACCGACCTCATTATCGCCGCCCGTTATCTCAACACGTCAGACCCGAAAGAGCTTGCTAAACACGTCATGGAAGACGCCGATCCGGCATTTGTGAGCAAAATGACTCCGGGCGACATCATTGTCGCCGATGAAAACTTCGGATGCGGTTCGTCTCGCGAACACGCCCCTATCGCCCTCAAGGCAGCCGGCGTCGCGGCGGTTATCGCTCCGACATTTGCCCGTATTTTTTACCGCAACGCATTTAACATGGGATTGCCGATTTTTGAGCTTCCTGAGAGTCTGGAGATCAAAGAGGGTGAATCGGTTAGTATCGATATGGATGCAGGAACCATCACCAACACGACAAACGGAAAAGTATACAACTTTATCCCAATTCCGCCGTTCATGCAAGAACTGATCTCTGCAGGCGGTTTGATGAACTATGCAGAAGCCGAAATTGCCGCAGGGAGAAAATAAGTAGATGAAAAGTTATAACATTGCATTGATTAAAGGGGACGGGATCGGTCCTGAGATCGTTGATGAAGCGACCAAAGTTTTAGACGCGGTTGCCGCATGCGAAAATTTAGAGTTCAATTATCAAGAAGTTTTGATGGGCGGATGTGCTTACGATGCGGTGGGCGATCCGTTGCCGCAAGAGACGATTGACGTCTCTTTAGCCTCGGACGCTGTATTATTCGGTGCCATCGGCGGTCAAAAATGGGATACTCTGCCGCGTGAAAAACGCCCAGAGAGCGGATTGCTCCGTTTCCGTAAAGAACTCGGTGTATTCGCGAATCTTCGCCCGGCGAATGTTTATGATGAATTGGTCAATGCCAGCTCATTGAAACCGGAGATCGTCAAAGGGGTCGATTTGATGGTTGTCCGTGAGTTGATCGGCGGGATCTACTTCGGTGAACCGAAAGGGCGTGATGAGAACCGTGGATGGAATACGATGGTCTATACCCGCCCTGAAATTGAACGCATCGCTCATGTTGCCTTTAAAATTGCGATGGAACGTTCTAAAAAAGTGTGTTCGGTCGATAAAGCCAACGTATTGGACGTCAGCCAGTTGTGGCGTGAAGTGGTCGAAGAGGTGGCATGTGAGTATCCTGAAGTGGAGCTCAGCCACATGTACGTGGATAATGCGGCGATGCAGCTTATTCGTGATCCGAAGCAATTCGACGTCATTTTGACCGGTAATATTTTCGGGGATATTTTGAGCGATGAAGCGAGCATGCTCTCCGGTTCTATCGGATTGTTGCCATCCGCTTCTGTTGGGGCAAAAATCGGTGTGTATGAGCCGATTCACGGTTCTGCTCCGGACATCGCAGGGCAGGGGATTGCCAACCCGATCGCTACCATTGCGAGTGCTTCGATGATGCTTCGATTTGCACTGGGTGAAAATCGCGCGGCGGATCGTATCGATTACGGTATCAAACAAGCATTGGCTGAAGGATACCGTACAAAAGACATCGCAGGGTTTGATGCTAAAGAGGTCTGTTCAACAAGTGAAATGGGTTCAATCATCGCTAATTTCGCCGCAAAATGCAAACTTTAACCCTTGCCAATATTTATGAGCTTCAAGGGCTCAAAGAGGACGCTCTTGAAATTTACAAAGAGATATTGAAAAAAGATCCCTCTAATGCCGATGCAAAAATCGCGATTCGCCGATTGTCGGGAATGCGAAAAAAGTTTTTAGGGGTCAACAACGAGATGAAAAGCTATTTCATCGAGATGGAAGAAGAGGCAGAATTTATTCAATTTGAAAGGTGGTTATTGCGCGCATGGAATTAAAAGATGTTATCTTATCCACACTAGCCGAGATTGAAGAGTTGACCACTGCCACGGAACCTGCTGAAAAAGCTATCATTCACCCAAAGCAGGAGAAAAAAACTCCGTTTCAAGAAGAATTGATAGCTGCCCAAAAAATGGTTGTTGAGCCGGTATCTCAGATTGTTGAGACGGTTCATGTTGTGCGAGATGATGAAGCTCGAATGTTGGAGGGGATTCGTGAACGTTTATTGGTCCTTTTTGAAGGATTTCAATCTCCGAATAACAAACAAATTGAGGCAAAAGTCGATTTAACATTGAATTTTTTAGAATATCTTTTGGCGACAATCGACCATCGTTTAGAGATAATAAAAGAATCGTAACTCTTTTTTTACCATAGGATAGATGAATGAATGAACATTATCGCGTATTGATTGATTGCAGTGATGAAAAAGGTTTGGTATATAAAGTATCAGGAGTCTTTTTTAATCGCAATCTTAATATTATTTCTAATAACGAATTTGTAGACAAAGCACAAAATAAATTTTTTATGCGCAGTGTCGTCGCCGGTGAGATCGCACCTGAAATGTTAGAAAATGAATTGCGCGCCGTTCTTCCCGCTACTGCTCAGCTTGAGGTGATTACACCACGCAAAAAGCGTGTTGTCTTGATGGCGACCAAAGAGTCCCATGCGCTTGGAGATATTTTGATTCGCTACGAAGCGGGTGAACTTGACTGTTACATTGTCGGTGTCGTTTCTAATTACGATTTACTTGAACCTTTGGTCTCGAAATTCAATATCCCTTTTTATACGGTATCGCATGAGGGGTGTGATCGCGATGAGCATGAACGTCGTGTTCTTGAGAAGTTGAGAGAGCTCGGTGAGATTGATTACATCGTATTGGCAAAATACATGCGTATTTTGACACCTCGTTTTGTCGAAGCATACGAAGATAAAATAATCAATATCCATCACTCCTTTCTCCCTGCATTTATCGGAGCCAATCCGTATAAACAAGCGTATGAACGCGGTGTAAAAATTATCGGAGCAACAGCCCATTTTGTCAATAATAATTTGGATGAAGGGCCTATTATTGCTCAAGACGTCATTCGTGTCAACCATGCACACGGATGGGAAGAGATGCAGCGTCAGGGGCGTGATGTCGAAAAAATCGTCCTCTCACGAGCACTTAAATTGGCATTGGAAGATCGTATTTTTGTTCATGATAACAAAACGATCATTTTTTAAATGTTTAACATTGTTTTAGTCCATCCGCAGATTCCGAATAATACGGGTGCTATCGGACGGCTGTGCGTTAATACGGCTTCATCGCTTCATCTTATTAAACCGATTGGCTTTGATATTGATGAGAAAGCGGTACGTCGTGCAGGTCTGGATTATTGGCATAAAATCGATTTGCACGTTTGGGAAAATATTGATGCTTTTATGGAGGCTCACACGCATCGTGATCGTTTTTTCTTTGCCACAACCAAAACAGATAGAGCTTATTTTGAGCATACATTTCAAGAGGGGGACTATCTTTTTTTCGGAAGCGAAACCGCAGGGATCCCCTCTGAAATATTAGAGGCGTATCCTGATCGGACGATGACGATTCCGATGACCAAAGAGGGTCGAAGTCTCAACCTCGCGATTAGTACAGGGATAATCCTCTATGAAGCGATCAAACAAAATTTTATGAACTACCGAAAGCTGATGTAACTATGATGCAACTACTTGATACCGTTATGACGGTACTTTTCATCCTTTTTCTAATCTATATTTTTCGCGGTTATCATCTTTCCCGTTTGGATAAAATGGAAAAAGAAGAAAACGAACAAAAAGATTCCGATTAAAAAAGTTTTTCTGCCCAAATTCCCATCTTTCGCTCAAATTTATCCATCCATCCGTTTGCTTGGCGAATTACTTTTGCCATTGTCAGCTCCTTGACTTTAATTAGGCAAATCGTAAAATAATTTTCAAATCAAATAAAAAAATATGACATTTTGCAATATATTTGATTTTTATGTGTCATAATTCTTATAATACACTATCGATAATCCAAAAGGATACTATTATGAAAACATTCAGTGATATTGTCGAGACGATCAAAGATATAGTCTCTTCGGAATTTCCCGAAAAAAAAGTGTTTGATAAAGATGTAGCAGATTTGCTGGAAATTTCGCAGATGAATTTTGCTACGATGAAGAAGCGTAATAAAATTCCTTTTAATGAACTGCTCGATTTTTGTGCCAAACGCTCCATCGCGATCAACTGGCTTCTCTATAATCAATCTCCGGAGAGTTTGATCGAACCGACAAACCGCTTTTATATGGTACGTTATTTCTCTTCGATAAACGCCTCAGCAGGGGGAGGCGCAGAAAATGAAGAGTTGGATTACGAACCTCTGATGCTTGAAGAGAATTTCGTCCTCTCCTTGGGAGGCGAAAAAGAGCTACGCCACATTGAAGCGATCAATGTATCGGGTGATTCGATGGAACCGTCGTTTAGCTATAATGATATTATTTTTATCAACCGCTCGAAAACCGACATCAGCCGTGGCGGAATTTTTACGATTCGTACCGAACATGGACTTTTTATCAAACGGTTACAAGTACGAATTGATGGTAAACTGGATATTATTTCAGATAATAAAGACTATCCGACGTATGTCGCCCGCAAAGATGAAGTAGAAATAATCGGACGTGTCGTGGGGAGATTCGGCGGAGTCGAATAAAAGTGAAACGATACATGAAAACAACGGTTTGGATGAGCGGAATTTTATTAATGGCATTAGGAGGGTGTAGTACCCATACCCCTAACATTGAATCTCCCTCAAAACCCTTGCCGCCGTTTCCGAAAAATGATGTGAATCAAACTTTATTATCCGATCCGTTTTGCTGCATGTTCCCCCAGGATTTGGATGTGAAACTTCCAGAGTATGGTCCGAAAATAAACGATTTAGAGCGATTTGAACAATCCATGGTTCCTTACGTCGAGCAAAATAGTGTTGACAAAGAGAATCTCTTTGATGTCCAAATGACGTTTGAAGATCGCTATTATTCACCGTGGTACTATACGCAAGCACCGCAAAAAGTTCAAGATGTGACATGGCCGCTACGGGCTTTTCGCGGTGGTTATGGGAATAATTTAGTTCCTGTTCCCTCGTCGTGGTTCGAAGGGATGAAAAATCAGTCCAATTTTGATGCCTACGGAAGTCTCAATAAAAAAGCGATTACCCTCAAATGGATGAATATACGGGCTTTTCCAACGGATAAGCCATTGTATAAAGATCCCTCCAAAGCGGGAGATGGCTATCCGTTTGATCTTCTGCAAAACAGCAGTGTCAATTATAATGAGCCTGTTTTTGTTTCGCATACTTCAAAAGACGGTGCATGGAGCTATATTTTTACCAACAATGTCTCAGGATGGGTCCCTTCTGATGGTATTAGTTTGATCGATGATACAACATCAGCAACGATAAAAAAATCAGAAAAAGTTTTTATTGTAGAAGATAATATCGCCCTTTATGATGCTTCCAACCGATTCGTTACTTATTCGCGTATCGGTATGGTTCTCCCGTTGGAGAGGGAAGAGGGGGAATATTATTACGTCAAAGCGGTTGATGCAAACGGTACGTTAAAAATACTCTCGCTACCCAAACATGCGGCGCATATCGGTGTGAGTAGATTCAATAAGAATGATTTGATTTCTATCGGTAATCAGTTGCTAAAAAACACCTACGGGTGGGGTGGCATGTACGGTGAAAGAGACTGTTCGTCGATGATCCGCGATTTTATGACCCCTTTTGGTATATGGTTGCCGAGGAATTCGGCATCGCAATCAAAAAAAGGTGAAGTGATCTCTTTTGCAGGTATGAGTAATGAAGAGAAACTCTCTGTAATTAAAGCACAAGGCGTCCCTTTTGAAACCATTATTTATCTCAAAGGGCATGTTCTTTTGTACGTGGGTACCTATCAGGATAATGTAATGGTGATGCACAACTTCTGGGGAGTGAGAACTATCGATAAAACCGGAAGTCAAGGACGCCATGTCATAGGAAAAGCAATTATCAGCACATTGGAACTGGGATCCGAATTACCCGACTATGACCCGTCAATGAAATTGCTTTCACGTGTGGAGAGTATGAATATTTTTACAAAAACAACTACCCCTTTGGCCACTCAGGCTAAGAGCATCGCCAAGAAAAAATCGCTGTAGACTATCCTCGAATGTCGAGTAATGATCCGTACATTTCATCTTGGGTCCGGATTGCCTGGATATTTGCCTGAGTTGTTTTTTCAATCGTTGTTTGTTCACTCAGCTCTTTTGAGAGATCGGTTTGTGATTTTTCACTCCCGTTGGATGTTGCCATCTCTGTATTGGCTTTGGTTCCGCTATTTTGTGTTTCACTGATCGTTGTCTCTTGAGGGACAAATTTATCGGTATTTACATTGGCAACATTGTTGGCGTTTGCATTCATCCATGTCTGATTGGAGATGATGGAGGAGGCATTTGAGCTTATCACGAGAAGCTCCTTTGTTTAGATAGCGATCAGTATAAATCCCATCACCTTAAACGGTGATAGAAAATACAGATTAGTGTAGATCCGCGTTGAGTTTTACTTCACGGGTAGAACGGCGGATAAGCAATTGCCCTGTGATTGAGTCTTGGCGATAATGGATACCGTTCAACCCAACTAAGTCTTTCCCCTTGAAGCTTGTGCCGCTAAGGGTTTTAGACGGATTCGCCTCTTGGATTTTGGCGAGCTCTTCGGCACTGACCGCAAACTTGGTTCCCGCTAAAACAGCGATTCCCGCATCGACAATACATCCATCACCGAGTGCGATACCCGTAACTGAGTTGGCACCCAAGAGGGTGTTTTTACCGATAGTGACCGGAATACCGTCCGTTCCGCTAAGAACACCGAGAATGGAAGCACCTCCGCCTACGTCTGAGCCGTCGCCGACAACCGCTGAACTTGAAATACGTCCCTCTACCATGCTGACACCGGTTGTTCCCGCATTGAAGTTAACGTAGCTCGCACCCGGCATGATCGTTGTTCCTGCATGAAGCTGTGCACCGAAACGGACTTTTGAATCATCGAGTACACGGGTATTGTTGGCAGGGATGATATGTTGAAGATAGCGCGGAAATTTATCGACGAAATCGATTTTCGGGTATTTGTTCGCAAATTTGAGTTCGATCTCATTTTCACGGAGCCATTCAAGCTCAATCGGCTTACCATCTGACCATGCAACATTGTGCAATGCACCGAACGCACCGTTTAGGTTGAGAGAGCGAAGCGCCGCTTTAGACGTAGAGAGGGCATAAAGTTTGAGGTATGTTCCCTCGACGCTCGTACACGCCACATCGTTGAAAAGTATCACGAGGCGGAATTCGCCATCGCGCATACCGTGCTCTTTGATTTGATTGTACAGCGCTGAGACCACTTGGATGTTTTTGTGAGCATCGCCGAAGGCTTCATCGGCATACGGGGTAAATGCGTTTAGGCACCCCTCTAAAAACTTGGTGGTAACCGGGATGATTACTTCATCGGCGTTGAAATCGATCTCAAAACCTTGTTCTTGGGCACTTTTGATAAAAATAGCCGCACTTCCGAAGTTTTCGTTCCAGTTGATATGCGGATAGGTCGCTTGTAGAATCTTTGAGCTGTCAAGCTGACCGAAATCGACACGGCAGATACCGAATGCAAGGGGATTTTTATATCCGGTACCGGTTTGAATCTCTTGAACGCACGCTTTAAACGCGGCTTCGGTTTCTAAAATTTCCATATTTTCTCACTTGGTGTAAAATTAATATAGAATTTTACCACAAGAGCCTATGGATGGGTTGAATGTTGCGTGTTATACTACCGCTATATTATTAAATTGGAATATCAATGGAACAATGGATTGGTTTACTCAAATCAAACGATTACCTGGGAATCAAAAAGTATCTAAGTAGCGGAGGAAATCCGAATGCTCAAGAGGATAACGGCGAATCGGTGATTTGTTTTGCGATGCGCTATCGGTGCGATCCTGAGATTTTAGAACTGTTGATTGAAAACGGCGCAGATCTTCATCATGTCGATAAAGAGGGAGTTAGTGTTTTTGACGTCGCCGTAACCTACAATAACCTCTCCATCATCAACTTGCTACTGGAAAACGGATTTGACGTGAATGAACCGACACGCAAAAGCGGCTTTACTCCACTGATGGGTGCTGTATGCTATGGACGGATCGACGTTGTTAAAAAATTGCTGGAGAAAAACGCCGATATTGTTGTACGGGACAATCACGGATTTAGCGCATTGGATTATGCCCGTAAAATGAATAAAAAATCGATTTTTGCGCTGTTGCAGGAGGAGTTAAATGGAACAAATTAAAACCTTTTTGCTGCTCGGAACACTGAGTATACTGCTCGTTTTTATTGGCGGTTATCTCGGAGGTCAAGGGGGGATGGTGATCGCCTTGTTAATGGCGGGAGGAATGAACTTCTACGCGTACTATTTTTCCGATACGATGATTTTGAAGCACTACAATGCCCAAGAGGTCGATCCGCGCGAAGCACCGATGCTCTATCGTATTGTCGAGCGGTTGGTGGAACGTGCCGATTTGCCGATGCCAAAAGTCTATATCATCCACGATCATATTCCCAATGCGTTTGCCACTGGACGTAATCCTGCGCATGCAGCCGTTGCGATTACAACAGGATTATTGGAATTACTCAATGAAGATGAAGTGGAAGGTGTTATGGCGCACGAACTTTCACATGTTGCGCATCGTGATATTCTCGTAGCGACGGTAGCTGCGACTATTGCGGGTGCTGTCGCGTTTATCGCCAATATGTTGCAATTTGGGGCAATGTTCTCTCATCGGGACAATCGAGTCGGAAATCCGATTTTAATGCTGGTTATGGCGATTTTGCTACCGATTGCTGCGACGGTGATTCAGATGTCGATCAGCCGTTCGCGTGAGTTTATGGCCGATGCGGGGGCTGCGTATCTTACCGGTCATCCCGAATGGCTTCAAAATGCACTGATTAAACTTTCCAACTACAATGCGCGGGGTGAAGTTCACGGTGCAACACCTGAAAATGCCCATATGTTTATCATCAGTCCGTTTGACGGTAAAAATATATCATTTGCTGATTTGTTTCGGACGCATCCGACGACTGAACAGCGATTGGAACGTTTGGAAGCATTAAAAGAAGCAGTAGTATCGCGTCGTTATAACAAACTATACGATCGCCATTATCAATAAGGTAATTATTTAGGTTCGATTTTAAGGGTGATCTGTGTCTTTTAGGATACTATAGGCGATTGATTTGGCATTTAGCGTATTAATAAAG
>NZ_JAEMQA010000010.1 GCF_022759005.1 Sulfuricurvum sp.
TGAGAACACTCCGATTAATTTATTAAATAGCATTAACTCTCCTATGCACTTTTTTGTTTTGTTTTTTTAATATAGACTGGGGCGATATTTTCTTCGACAACCTCTTTGGTGATGAGTACTTCGTATCCGCTGTATTCGGGAAGCTCATACATTGTTTCACCCATAGTCTCTTCCATAATGGCGCGAAGACCGCGTGCTCCCGTTTTGCGTGCTAACGCTTTCGCGGCAATGGCATTTAATGCCTCTTTTTCGAAAGTGAGTTCGACGTCATCGATGGCAAAAAGTTTGGTGTATTGTTTGACCAAAGAGTTTTTCGGTTCGGTGAGGATGCGCACCATCTCCTCTTCGGTAATTTTGTTCAACGATGCGATGATCGGCAAGCGTCCGATGAGTTCGGGAATCAATCCATAGCTGACCAAATCATCCGGCTCGACGTTTTCGAAGCTATCATCGATATCGGTGGTGCTCCGTTTTGTCTGACCGAAGCCCATAACATTCGATCCTTTTTTGCGCTCTAAGATTTGTCCCAGTCCGTCAAATGCACCGCCGCAGATGAAGAGAATGCCGGAGGTATCGATTTGGATGAAATCTTGGTTCGGGTGCTTGCGCCCCCCTTTTGGAGGGATATTGACGACAGCACCTTCGATGATTTTCAAAAGGGCTTGTTGAACCCCTTCACCCGATACGTCACGGGTGATGGAACGGTTTTCGGACATACGGGAAATTTTGTCGATTTCATCGATAAATACGATCCCCTGTTGCGCCCGCTCAACATCTCCATCGGCTGCTTGGAGGAGCTTGGTTAGAATGTTTTCAACATCTTCTCCGACATAGCCGGCTTCCGTGAGGCTGGTCGCATCGGCAATTGCGATAGGAACATTCAGAACGCGGGCAATTGTTTGAGCCATGAGCGTTTTACCGCTTCCGGTCGGTCCGATCAAAAGAACGTTCGATTTTGCGATTTCGGTATCATCATCCACCAGCGTATGTTTGAAAATACGTTTGTAATGGTTGTATACGGCAACCGATAACAGCTTACGTGCGCGCTCTTGCCCGATAATGTATTGTCCTAGAAAGGTGTTGAGTTCTTTTGGCGTCAGCAATTGGGCATGAGCGTGTTCAACCGCAGAAGTCGTTTCATTCTCTGTGTCACCGAACATAATTTTGTATGCGGAGAAGACACAATTTTTGCAGATATAAACATTTGTACCGGCGATTAGCGGGTTGTGATCACTCTCTGGAGCGTCACAAAAACTACAATGGCGATGAATCATGAGTGATTCCTTTCGTACGGGATTCCCCGCTTGGTGTTGACGATAAAGGTGCAAAGGTTTTTGACAAATTCGCTGGATGTTTCAGCAAGCAATGCGGACGCCTGTTCTTGCAGAGGTAATCCTGATTCAAAAAGATCCCGATATGCTGCTCGGAGGGCATCGATCTCACTGCGCTCAATATGACGGCGCAAACCGTTGAGATTCAATCCGCGTAGAACCGCACGGTTCCCTTCGGCCAAACAGTATGGCGGGACATCTTGAGAGAGGGCCGATGCCCCCGCGATCATGGCGTAATCACCGATTTTGACGAATTGGTGGATGGGCGTCATCCCCCCTACAACGGCGTAATTGCCCATCTCGACGTGTCCGGCTAATGTCGCCGCATTGGCTAAAATACAATGATCACCGATGATGACATCATGACCTAAATGGACATAACCCATAAAAAGATTATCGTTACCGACAACGGTTTTCCCACCACCGCCCGCAGTTCCCGGATTAAAGAGGGTAAACTCACGGATTTTATTACGATCTCCGATAATGAGTTCAACCTCTTCACCGGCGTACTTCAAATCCTGCGGAATCGAACCTAAAACAGCATGGGAAAAAATATCGTTGTATTCCCCGATAGTGGTATTTCCATAGATACATGCGCTGGCGGCAATTTTCGTTCCGCGCCCGATTTTTGCACGTCCTGAGATAAAGCAAAAAGGACCGATTTCAACGTCCTCGCCAATAATGGCGCCTTCTTCGATAACGGCTAGTGGAGATATGTTGTTCATTCCCACTCGCTTATTTGTCTACGATCATAGCTTTTAGTTCGGCTTCGGAAACAAGGGTATCATCCACATACGCTTTTCCCTCTAAAACCCAAATAGAACCTTTGTGTTTGACGACGTTCATACGATACTCAAGACGATCTCCCGGACGTACGGGTGCTCTGAATTTAGCGCCGTCGATACTCATAAAATAGACTACTTTGTGCGCCGCTTCTTCTTCGGTCATTTCCATGCTTTCAAAAGCTAAAATTCCGCCGGCTTGAGCCATCCCTTCTAAAATCATAACGCCCGGATAAATCGGATGACCTGGGAAGTGACCTTCAAAAATTTGTTCACCAATGGTGACGTTTTTGTATCCAATAAGAGATTCATTTGGGGCGAGTGACGTAACACGGTCTACCAATAAAAACGGGAATCTATGGGGTAAAATTTTCTGAATTTGAACGACATCTATCATATTTTTGGGTGCCTTTTAGGTAAAAAATCCCCTTATTTTATCTTAAAAATGGTTAATAAATAGTAATAAGATGAAAAAAGGCGATGAAGCTATTCTCGGAGGATGATTAACTGCTCTTTGGTATCTTCGTATATTTTAGATTCTAAAGTCAAGGTGAGTTTCTCACTCGGAATCGTATCAACCACGATGATGGCTGAGGTGCTGAACGCACATCCCATCAAGCGGGAACGTACCGAAATTTCAGTTTCGACAGAGATCGGATTGAACATCAACTCTTGTGTGGAGCGATAGTGAGAGTCGCTCATCGTATTAAAGGTTTCAAGTGTGATAAAACGGACCTCTTCACGGTTCAGAAAGTGCTGATGCCCGATCGAAAACTCGATGACTCCTTGGGTTTGCGTCCGATTCATAGTGGAGTAAAATAGGGGATATGAGGGGAGGACATCGTTTCCTATTTTGAGAGAGGATGAGAAAAGACGGTAATTCATAAAACGTTCTTTGAGAATGCGATAAGGGGTTCCGGACTCTTCGAGTTCATTGCGGAGTTGATAAAGCTCCAACCGCTCTTCGATCGAGGCGGGAAGAATTTGTTGAGAGATCGGGGAGAACATCTCATCCATCAAGCGGTGTTGTTGGTCTCGCTGCATTCCAAGTCCGAATAAACAGCCGCAATAGTCCTGACGGTAAAGCTGCTGTTCTTTTGCAACCCGTCCCTGATCGGCGGTTCCGTTGTTTTTGCGGTAATCAAATGCGATAAATTTGACACCGTGCGTCTCTTCGAACGCTTCACCGCTGCGGATGAGCTGTTCTTGCGATTTTTTGGGACTGACGAGGAGGGTAGTCGTCATTGTTTTCTCGCCCAGTTCAAGCGCTTTTTGGGCACTCACCTCAAAACGGCGATCAAAACACACTTCGCAGCGTACCCCTTTTTCGGGTTCCTTTTCAAGTCCCCGAACGGCGTTCAGCCAGTTTTCGAAATCATACGGACCTTCGATGAGCTCAATACCCAATTTTTTGCAACTGCGTTCAACGTCCAAAAGACGGAGTTGGTATTCACTATAAGGGTGGATATTGGGGTCATAGAAGAACCCGATGAGTTTTTCATCGGGGTATTCTTGCTGTAGTTTTTCGATAAAGAAGTGGGAATCGACGCTGCAGCAGATATGGACAAGCACGGTTTAATTTTTCTCTGCGAGAATTTCAACAGACTCAATCGTATCACGCATAGCGATAGAGTCAAGGACTGCCATTGATTCGGCATCATCGGCTTCGATACCGCCGAATACGGTGTGAACGCCATCGAGGTGAGGACAGCTCACGAAACAGATAAAAAATTGGCTTCCGCCGGTATTTGGTCCAGCGTGCGCCATAGAGAGGGCGCCTTTGACATGACGATGTTTATTAAGGGCTGTTTCGCATGGGATTGCCCAACCCGGTCCGCCGGTACCGCTACCGTGCGGGCATCCGCCTTGAGCCATGAACCCAGGGATAACACGGTGAAAATTGAGACCATTGTAAAAACCGTCATTCGCGAGTGCAGCAAAGTTTGCAACAGTATTAGGGGTTTCATCTTGATAGAGTTTGAGCCATATTACACCTTTATTGGTGGTCATTTTCGCCCATTGGTAGCTTGCCAACTCTTCAGCGGTAGCGTTGTAATGTTTAAGTTCTTTACGTCCGAACATAGTATGGGTCCTTGGTGGAATTTTTTGAAATTATAATGGAACAATCTTAACTATCAAAAAGGAATGGGTTATAATAACTCATTTTAAATTGGGATGGCGATGTGGAAAATTGGTTTCTGAGTAGATTATCGCGTCTTTCATTGCGTGAACTCCATTTTTACACCGTCGTTTTTATCCTTTTATTCACCGTTATTTTCTCTTCCCTTCTGATTTATGACGAATATCGGCAGTTTGCTTTGGCCACTGATGATACGCTGATCGATCTTCGAGGTGATCCGAATGCGCTCAAAGGGCGTTTGATTAAGATCATCGTTGAAATTTCTACCCTTGCTTTGATCTTGTTTGGAATTATATTTGGAATTTCAAAGATCGTTAATAGCATGATTGCCAGAGATATGGAAGCTTTTATGGAGTTTTTCGAAACGGCACATAAAAAAGATACGGCTATTGAAATGGATGAACTCTATTTTAGTGAATTCAAACGGATGGCGGGCTATGCCAATGAGATGGCGCATACGATCCATGAGCAAAGAGAATCAATGGAGCGTTTAAATGCCGGATTAGAAGAGAGGGTACAATTAAAAACCCAAGCATTGCAGATCAAAAATGATGCTTTGGAAGAGGAACAAAAATTTTCCAGAGAGTTGCTTGAGTCGCATAAACAGTTTATCCGCTACGCTATTCATGAAACACATACCCCTTTGTCGGTCATTATGGCGAATATTGAGCTCTTTTCGATGAATGAGGGGCGGAACCGTTATTTGGCGAAAATCGAAGCAGCGGTTAAAAACATTTTTAGTATTTACGATGATTTGAGCTATTTGGTCAAAAAAGATCAGATCGACTATCCGAAAAAAGCGATCGATTTGGGAGAATATGTTCATAAACGGCTTGAGTTTTTTGATGAAGTTGCTTTGTTTTCGAACCTGACGTTTAGTTACCATCAACCTTCAATGGCATCGTGGATTCAGTTCAACGAGACGAAATTGCAGCGTGTAATCGATAATAATCTGACCAATGCGATCAAATATACCAAAAGCGGTGAAGAGATTCACGTCGGAGTCGAGGGAAATACGGAGGAATCGATTTTTTGGGTTGAAAGCCGCTCTCAAAAAATTCATGATCCACAAAAGATTTTTGAGGCATACTACAGAGAACGGAAAAAGACCGACGGCTTCGGATTGGGGCTTAGTCTGGTTAAATCGATATGTGATGAAGACGGCGTAGAGATTGCAATCTCATCGGATCGTGAACAGACACGTTTCGAATATCGGTTCAAAAAGGGGAACGGTGAAAATACTTTTGCTTGAAGATGAGCAAATGCTCAGTGAAGCGATCAATGAGTATCTGCTCGCTCTTGGGCATCGGGTCAGTTTGTTGTATAACGGCAATGATGCGCTGGAAACACTCAAAAAAGAGACGTTCGATCTGCTTATTTTGGACATAAACGTTCCGGGGATAGATGGCTTGGAACTTTTAGAAGCGCTTCATCTCCTAAAAATTCGTACACCGGCTCTTTATATCAGTGCACTGGTCGACATCGAAGGGATTAGTCGTGCGTATGATTTGGGATGCTACGATTATCTTAAAAAACCGTTTCATCTGAAAGAACTTGCACTACGTATCGATAAAGTGATGCAAAGCTGTACACTCCCGCAAAGCCATGTGAAGTTGTCAAAAAGTTACGCCTATGATGCCTCTACTTCGACATTAATGTGTGATAACGTAACACAACCGCTCAGCAAACGTCAGTTACAGATAATTGATCTTTTGGCTCGCAATCGTGGAAGAGTTGTCGATTTTGATCAGTTTCGTGCCTATGTATGGGATGAAGAGTACGTAGATAACGCGACTATACGGGCAGAAGTGAGTCGCCTTAAAAAAAGTCTTAAAGAAGATTTTATTCAAAATATCCGCGCGTTAGGTTACATGATTGATATTCCCCGTAACTATTAAGTTACTTTTTTACACACATTCTCTTTTTTCAGACAATTAGCCAGGATAAATTTTTCTAATTTTACAATTGCTACGTTATTGCTACGTTTCGTTTTCATAATAGCAGTGTTAAAAACTTTTGAAGGAGTGAGAATGAGAGGTACAGTATCTCTATCGCTTTTAGCGTCAGCTTTAGTTGTGAACGCTATGGCGGCAGACAGCTTAGAAAGCATGTTCAAAGAAGGAAAAGCAAGCGGGCAACTTCGCGCTTTTTATATCGACCGTGATTCTTCAGGAGCAAGCACTGTTGAACGTGATGGTCTTACAATTGGCGGTTACCTTAAATATGAAACAGGTTCTTTGAATGGTTTAAGTGCGGGAACAGCATTTTATACAACAAATAAATTGGACAACAGAAGCTCAGTGCCGGCTGAAAATGATTTGACACTTTTCGGACCAAATGGAAATAATGAATCTTATTTGGGTGAGGCATATCTTCAATACAAGTACGGAAATACGGCATTTAAAGCGGGACGCCAAAAACTCGATACTCCTTTAGCCGGTAGCGATGATGCCCGTATGCTTCCAAGCCTTTTTGAAGCGTATGTATTAAGCAATACGGATGTTAAGGATACAACGTTGATCGCGGTATACGTAACCAAATTTGCAGCAGGAACCTTTGCCAATGCATATACATTTGCTGATGCAACTTTAACAGCAAATACTGCAGCTAACCGTGCAAAAAATGCAGCAGCACAAACACTTGCATTAACATCAGGATACAGCGGTGTATTTGATGCGACTACAATGGTTGGAAATTTCACTAACATGGGTCAATATGCTATTGGGCAAAATACTAATGGTGTGAGTGTAGCTGCAGCGATTTATTCTGGAATTCCAGGGTTAAAACTTCAATTGTGGGACTATTATGCTCATGATATTTTGAATGCAATTTATGCTGAAGCTAATTACGGTTGGTCATATTCAAGCGGAGTGGCACCGTATGTTGCAGTGCAATGGATTAACGAACGTGATGTTGGCGCTAACAGCGTAATTAACAAAGTAGATAGTGATTTTATTGCCGCTAAAGCAGGTGTAAAAGTTGGAAACTTTGATGTATACGGTGCTATGTCACATAACAGCTCAGATGACTCTGCCACAATTCACGGTGGAACAATAACTCCATGGGGTGGTATGCCTGCCTATACGCAAGGGATGGTAACGCGTCATCAATTTATGGCGGGAGCGGACGCATGGAAAGTTGCAGGAACCTATAACTTCAAAGATATGGGTGCAAATATGACAGCAAGCGTGTATTATGCTAGCTTTGATGTAGAAGGGTACACGGGTTCATATACTGTTGGAAAAACGACAGAACCTGGATTCGATCTTATTTGGAACCCAGAAGCGGTGAAAAATTTGCAACTTCGCTTCCGTGGTAATTTCCCAGATAAATTTAAAAATACAGCTACTACAGATACAAGCTGGGATGAATACCGTTTCATCGCAAACTACAACTTTTAAAGGAGGTTAAGTCATGAAAAAAGAGATGGTTGATGCTATCAAAAATGACCCGGATTTTATCCATTTGGTCAAAACGCGTTCGAGCTTTGCGTGGACGTTGACAATCATTATGTTGGTGATCTATTTCGGATTTGTTTTGACAATCGCATTTGATCCAAAACTTTTGGGGACACCACTATCTGCGGGGTCAGTAACAACGATCGGTATTCCGATCGGTATCGGTGTTATCGTGAGTGCGTTCATTTTGACGGGGATTTATGTCCGTCGTGCCAACGGTGAATTCGATGAACTTACCGCTAAAATCAAATCCAAAGTAAAGGGAGAGTGATGAAAGCGTTACTTTTAGCTCTTTTCTCAGCTGCTGCGTTTGCTGCAGAGGCACTTAGCGGTGCGGTAGAAAAACAGCCGCTTAATATGTCGGCGATTACGATGTTTCTTATCTTCGTTGCGGCTACATTGGGGATCACCTATTGGGCGGCAAAACGCACCAAAACGGCAAAAGATTTCTATACTGCCGGCGGAGGAATTACAGGGTTTCAAAACGGTATGGCGATTGCGGGTGACTACATGTCAGCAGCGTCATTTTTGGGGATTTCTGCTCTTGTTTACACCAAAGGGTATGACGGTTTGATCTACTCAATCGGATTCTTGGTCGGTTGGCCGATTATCTTGTTTATGGTAGCTGAACAGCTCCGTAACCTCGGTAAATACACATTTGCGGACGTTGCATCGTATCGCTTGCGTCAAACACCTATCCGTACTTTGGCGGCGTTCGGTTCAATCTTGACGGTTGTATTGTATTTGATCGCGCAAATGGTAGGAGCCGGTAAATTGATTCAACTTCTTTTCGGTTTGGATTACGAAGTAGCGGTTATCCTTGTCGGTGTATTGATGATTCTATACGTAACATTCGGTGGGATGTTGGCGACAACATGGGTTCAAATCATTAAAGCGTTCTTGTTGCTCTCAGGTGCGACATTTATGGCGGTTGCGGTTATGGCTCACTATAACTTCAATTTCGAATCATTGTTCTCGACTGCGGTTAGCATGAAAGATCAAGCGATTATGGCTCCGGGTAAATTGGTGAGTGATCCTGTTTCTGCGATTTCACTGGGGATTGCGTTGATGTTCGGAACAGCGGGTCTTCCGCACATCCTTATGCGCTTTTTCACCGTTAGTGATGCAAAAGAAGCACGTAAATCGGTTTTCTATGCGACAGGATTTATCGGGTATTTCTATATTTTGACATTCATTATCGGTTTCGGTGCGATTGTTATGGTATTCCAAAACCCGCACTATCTTGACCTTGCAAAACAAGCGACTGACGGCGGTGCTCCGATTCTCGGCGGTGATAACATGGCGGCGATTCACTTGTCTCATGCGGTTGGCGGCGATTTCTTCCTCGGATTTATCTCTGCGGTAGCGTTTGCAACGATCCTTGCGGTTGTTTCAGGTCTTACGTTGGCGGGTGCTTCGGCAATTTCACATGACTTGTACGCAAGTGTTATTCGTGCAGGACGTGTTGATGGAATGATGGAGATGAAAGTTTCTAAAATCGCTACGGTTGTTTTAGGTCTTGTCGCGATCTATCTTGGTATTATCTTTGAAAAACAAAATATCGCGTTCATGGTAGGGCTTGCGTTTGCGGTTGCTGCGAGTGCGAACTTCCCGATTTTGTTCCTTTCAATGTTCTGGTCAAAATTGACGACACGCGGTGCATTCATCGGCGGTATGATCGGTTTGTCGACGGCAATTATTCTTGTTATCCTCGGGCCAATGGTTTGGGCGGAAATTATCAATGGTGATGCGCTTAAAGCAGCAGTAGCTGCAGCAAAAGCGGCAGCAACGGCTTCGGGTGCATCGGCAGGTGACATTGTTAAAGCGGGTGATGTAGCGAAAGCAGCGTTCATTAAACAAACAGCGATTTTCCCATATCAATACCCTGCATTGTTCTCGGTAGCAGCAGCGTTTGTAAGTATCTGGTTCTTCTCGATTACCGATCGCAGTGAAAACTCACGTAAAGAAGAAGAAGCGTTCGAAGCACAATATATCCGAAGCCAAACGGGTATCGGTGCTGAAGGTGCCATAGAGCACTAAAGAATTATCTGCCCAAGCGGGCAGATGATAAAATTTTAGGAGTCACTTTTGAGTCTGTTTGACCAAAAAACACTATTGATGTCCATTCATCCTTTTGACCTTCTGGATGAGCGGATGATCGAAAAGCTGATGACCCAGATGGATATCGCCTATTATCCCAAAGAGACGGTTTTAATCAACCCTCGGGTGAGGGCGGAATCTCTCTACATCATCATCAAAGGTATTGTCAACGAGAGTGTCGACGGTGAACTTCAAAATGTATACGGGGAGCGCGACAGCTTTGATGCGAACTCCCTGATATATGGAAACACTCAAAGTACATTTAGCGTCGCAGAAGATCTCATCTGTTACTGCCTCCCCAAAGAATCTTTCCTCAACCTTCTCCAAGACGTCGAATCGTTCCAAAACTATTTTATGCAAGACTTCATCACCAAGCATCAAAACCTCAAAGAGCGTCAGCATCAAAACGAGTTAACGCCGTTTATGGTTGCGCGTGTGGATGAGATTTACCTTCATGCTCCGTGTATGGTTGACGCATCAATGCCGATCAAAGATGCATTGCGACAAATGGCGGATCAAGACGGTAGTGTCATTTTAGTCAATGACGGCGGAAATATGGGGATCGTAACCGATACGAATTTGCGTGAAAAGCTCCTCTTGAGTGATAAAAGCCGTAATGATTCCATCGGTGAAATTGCAACCTACGGGTTGATTACGATTGAAAAGCATGATTTTCTTTTCAATGCGCTCCTCTTGTTTACCAAGCACGGTATCAAGCGGTTGGTCGTTGTCGAAAACGATCAAATCGTCGGGATTCTTGAACAGCTGGATCTTCTCAGCCATTTTGCGAACCATACCCATCTTATCGCCGCATCGATTGATCGTGCGATCAGTATCGACGAATTGCAAAATGCACAGCGCTCATTGACCCATTTGGTTCGCTCTTTAACGAGCAAAGGGGTGCGGGTACGCTATGTATCCAAGCTGGTGAGCGAACTCAATGGGAAAGTCTATCGCAAACTCTTCGAGATGGTTGTTCCCGAAGCGTATCAGAGCAAATGTGCTTTGATCGTCATGGGATCCGAAGGACGGGGAGAGCAAATCCTCCGAACCGATCAGGACAACGCACTTATCGTCCGTGACGGGGAGAGTGTAAAAGAGTTTGAACCGTATATGCTAAAACTCAACGAGTATCTTCTCCAACTCGGGTTCCCAAAATGCAGCGGCAATGTGATGGTTTCCAACCCGTATTGGCGCAACAGTGTTTCGGGGTATCAAAGCAAAATCGAACTTTGGAGCCATACCCTCAGCGAAGAAGCGCTTATGGGATTGTCGATATTTCTCGATGCCCATTGTGTTGCCGGTGATTCGAAATTACTCTCGGAGTGCCGCAGTTTCTTGTTTGAACATTTCGAAGGGCGGAGTGACATTTTGGCCCATGCGGCGAAAGCGGCATTGGCATTTGAAACGCCGCTCTCTTTGATCGGCGGGTTCGTTTTAGGGCGAGCCGAACACGGCAGTGAATTTGATATTAAAAAAGGGGGGATTTTTGCGATCGTTCACGGTATCCGAATGCTCTCTCTTGAACACAAAATCGAGCATACTAATACAACCGAACGGATCAAAGAGCTAAACAATCTCGGATTGTTCGATCGGGTAT
>NZ_JAEMQA010000121.1 GCF_022759005.1 Sulfuricurvum sp.
ACGACGAAGCATACGAAGCCCTCAGCGATGAGGAAAAAATCGCGAAACTTCTCCTCGATGGGGACAAAGAGCGGATGATCCCTCTGGTCGAAAAAGCGCGACTAAAAATCAATCCCGATACCATCGTCAACGAAATCCTCATCGATGCGATGAAAGTGGTCGGGGAACTCTTCGGATCAGGGAAAATGCAGTTACCGTTCGTATTGCAAAGCGCCGAAACGATGAAAGCGACCGTCGATTATCTCAACCCCTATCTCTCAAAACAGGAAAAAGATACCGACACCACCCTCGTAATCGGTACCGTCAAAGGGGATGTGCATGACGTAGGGAAAAACCTCGTCGACATCATCCTCTCCAACAACGGGTTCAAGGTGATCAATATCGGAATCAAAACCGAACTCGAAGAGTATCTCGACGTCATGAAAACGCAGGATATTCACGCCATCGGGATGTCTGGGTTGCTTGTCAAATCGACTCAAGTGATGAAAGAGAATCTCGAAGCTCTGGCTGCAAAAGGGATCACCATGCCGGTATTGCTCGGCGGTGCGGCACTCACACGCAGTTTCGTCGATGAATTTTGCCGCCCAATCTACAACGGTCCGATCTTCTACTGCCGCGACGCGTTTGATGGCGTTATTGCGATGAGCCGTATCGAAAAATACAACGCCGATCCAAGTGTCGGGCTCGATACCCGCCTGGGTGGAGATATGGTTGAAAAACCTGCCAAAGAGGTGATCGACATTGTGATCCCTCCGTATCATGAGCTCAAAATGCCGAGCGAAGTCAAAATCCCGACCCCTCCGTTTTGGGGACGACGGGTATTGCGCCGCGATCAGCTCGATTTTGAGATGGTATGCAGTTGGATCAACCGCCGTAGCCTCTTTAAACTCCACTGGGGCTACAAACGCGCGGGGATGCCGGTCGATGAGTACAAAAAACTCTTAGAGACCAAAGTATACCCTGCCTATGAGCGGATCAAAAATGAAATCGCCAAACGCGGCTTGTTCGACCCGACCGTGATTTACGGCTACTACCCCGTCCGAAGCAATGACCGAGAGCTCCTCATTTTCGATGAGAGCTGCGGATGGAATATCGATGAAAACGCCAATCGCGAAAGCTTGGAGAGTGTCATCGGTAACGCCAAGTACGTTTTTGAATTTCCACGCCAGCGTAAAGCACCGCACCGTGCGCTGAGCGATTTTTTCACCCATACGCGTGATGATGTATTGCCGCTAACATGTGTTAGTGTCGGGGATAAATTCAGCGAGTATGAAAAAGAGCTTTACGCTGCAAACAAGTATCTCGAATACAATCTCGTTCACGGATTCGGGGTAGAGCTTGCCGAAGCGTTGGCCGAAGTGGCGCACAAGCAAATACGTCTTGATTTAGGGATCGCCCATGATGATGAGGGGTTCAGCCTCCGCGATGTTCGTCTCAACCGCTATGCGGGGGCACGGTACAGTTTCGGCTATCCGGCGTGCCCTGATTTGGAACAAAGCCGCATTATTTTTGATCTTCTCCGCCCAGAAGAGTTTGGGATTACCCTCTCCGAGACCTTCCAAATCCATCCGGAACAAAGTACGACGGCACTTGTAGTGCATCATAAAGAGGCAAGTTATTATAGTGTTTAGGGGTTTTTATAAATTACAGTAAATTGCATAAAATCGAAATGAAGATGGAGGATTTAGAAAATGTTTGAACCCGTTATGATAATTCCTATTGGTATTATAGTTGCTGCGATTATTGGTCATTTTGCGGTTAAAAACCACTGGAAAATCGCCGATTATTTTTAATCTTTTACTCATCGTCACTCCATACTCCGACGCGGAATCTAAAATTTAAATGCGTGGATCCCGTATCAGGTACGGGATGACGAACCCCACACCTTCTCGATCCATTCCCCCATCTTCGCTTCGTAGCCGCTTTTTTTAAATTCGACGAATTTGAGTGGTTTGGAGAGGTACTTTTGCTCCACCCATCCGCCGAAGTCATGTGGATACAAATACCCTTTGTGCTGTTGACGCAAATACTCGGGAATCTCTAAAATCACCCCGTTGCGTACCGCTTGCTGTGCGGCGTTGATCGCATTATAGGCGGTGTTCGATTTCGGGGATGCACACAGATAGATTACCGCCTGAGAGAGGATAATGCGTGCTTCCGGATAACCGATTGATTTCACCGAAGTCATAGCCGACGCACATAAGGTAAGGGCTTGGGGGTTGGCATTGCCCACATCTTCGCTGGCGAGGATAACCAAACGGCGTGCGATAAACTCCGGTGGTTCTCCCCCCTCGATCAGCCGTGCGAGATAATAGACTGCCGCGTCGGGATCGGAACCTCGAATACTTTTGATGAGTGCGGAAGCGAGATCGTAATGAACTCCCGCTTCGGAACTCCCACGTGCCTGCGCGACAGGACGCAACGACGTAAGCAGCGCTTTGGTGATCGGTTTTTGAAGCGCCGTTGCCACTTCGAGGAGTTTAAGCATCGCTCTGGCATCTCCTCCGGAACTTCGAATCAGATATTCACGCCCTTCATCGTCTACTTCAACTCCCGTGCGTTCTAACAGCTGCCCTAACGCATCCTCACCGATTTCAAACAGTTCAAACAGGAGTGAACGTGACCGCATCGCCGCAGTGAGGCTAAAATAGGGGTTCTCTGTCGATGCGCCAATCACTAACACGCTGTTTTTTTCCATAACCGGCAGTAACACTTCCTGCTGGTTTTTTGCCAGACGGTGAACCTCATCGATAAAAATCAGAGGTTTGGTAAGGGAACCCTCATATTGATCGAAAATTTTACGAAGCTGCTCGATTTTGAGCGAAGTGGCATTAAACTCATAAAAGGGCAATTCCATCGTCTCGGCGATGATTCGAGCCAATGAGGTTTTACCGCAGCCGGGAGGTCCGTAAAAAAAAGAGTGGGTAAGACTACCGCTCTCAGAGAGAACGCGCAAAGGTGAGTCAGGAGAGCATACGTGTGACTGACCGACTACATCGTCAAATTTTTTCGGACGAAGCAGATAGGTGAAGTCCGCCACGATTAACCTGCGATAACCTTGATGATCACTTCGCGCTCTTGGCGCGGGCCGTCAAATTCGCCGAAAAAAACTCCCTGCCATTTTCCGAACATCGGGCGCCCTTCGTGAACCGGAATAGAGACCGATGCTCCCATGCGAGAGGATTTGAGATGCGCTGCCGCATTGTCTCCGACATGCGAGTATTTCGCATCACTTGGAATAACGGTAGAGAGTGCGGCCAATAGGTCACGACGAAGATTTTGATCCGCATTTTCAAACAAAAAAACGCTTCCGGTGGTATGCGGAGTAAATACGACACAGATCCCCTCTTTGACACCGGACATGATCACCGCTTCTTTCACTTCGGCACTGATGTCCATTAACTGTGTTTTATGGCTGGTCGGAAATTTGAGAGTTTTCATTTTTTGGTTTCACCTTTTGTAAATTTTTTTTCGGGTTTGTATTTATTGGTACCGAAGGGTTCATTAGAGGGTTTTGCTTTCGGTTTCACTTTTGAATGACTCTTTGAAGTATGCGCTGTTTTTCCTTCGGCTTTAGATCCTTTAGGTAGCGATTTGCTCTTTAGCTTTTCCGCTTTTTCGATCGTCTCCAAAAACTCTCGAAGCGACGCGTATTCACTGCGCTCTAAAAAACGGACTTTTCCGGTCGGGAGGTTATTGAGATCGATCCCTCCGAAGCTGAGACGTTTGAGATCTACCACTTCCGCACCAAAATGGGCGAAAAATCGGCGCAGCTCTCGGTTTTGCCCTTCACCGATGGCGACTTTGAGTACCGAAAAATCGCCCTGATTTTTTTGAATCTGGTAGGCATAAAACGGAGCAAAACTCATCGATTCGATCTCTGAGCTCTCATGTGCTCCGGCACTCGCATCCTCAAGCTCCAGCCCCTCTCCCATCGCTACCTGCATCGCTTCGGTGACGGGGCCTTTGATCTTTATCTTATAAACCCGCTCCATTTTGGAGGTCATCAGCGCCGTTGCGACACGGGAGGCATCCGTGAGGAGTAGCAATCCTTCTGAAGCAAAGTCAAGCCGTCCCACAGGGATATAGTGACGGTACTGTTTTGCCAACGAGTCGTAAATCGTTTTACGCCCTTGAGGATCTTTTTTGGTTACCAATTCACCGCGCGGTTTGTTATAGACGATCACCGTAAACTGATCGGTCGGAGTGATTTTATTACCGCTGATCATCACCGAATCGTGTTTCTCATCCACCTGCGTCGCAGGGTTGGTTTCGATTTCGCCGTTGATTCGGACGTATCCGTCTTGAATCGCCTTGTCGGCTTCACGTCGCGAATAGGTCGAGTAGTGAGCGATAAATTTATTGAGACGCATCATGAGATACCTGCTTCCACGAGTGTATGAAGATGCAATGCACCTTGGATTATGCCGTCTTTATCGGTGACGACCAACAACTGTATTTTTTTCTCTTCGATCAGCACTAGTGCATCGGATGCCAACATCGTCGCATCATCGATCACCAACGGATTTTTGGTCGCAAACCGCTCTGCCGGAGCATCAAGGGAAAATGACTCACTCATCAAGGCACGACGAATGTCACCGTCACTCAACAGTCCCGAAAGCTTTCCGGAGCCGTCAGTGAGCATCACCGTCCCCAAACGCCCTTCACTGAGTTTCAAAATAGCTTCTTTCAAAGGGGTCTTTTCATCCACAATCGGTAAATCTGCGGTGCGCATCAAATCGGAAACTTTGACAAACAGCCGTTTGCCCAAAGCACCGCCGGGGTGAAACGACGCGAAATCCTCTTTTTGAAAATTTCGCGCTTTCATCAGACATACCGCTAACGCATCCCCCATTGCCAACGTGAGTGTCGTCGACGACGTCGGTGCCACATCCAGCGGACACGCTTCTTGGAGAACATTGATATTGATCACTTCATCGCTGTATCGCCCCAATGTCGACTTAGCATTTCGGGTCATTCCGATGAGGGGAATGTCAAAACGCTTGATATGGGGGAGAATAGAGCTGAGTTCAGGGCTTTCGCCACTGTAGCTGATCGCGAGCACCGCATCTTCACGACCAATCATCCCCAAATCGCCATGCAGCGCTTCGGTAGGGTGGAGAAAAAAACTCGGTGTTCCGGTCGAAGCAAACGTCGCGGCGATTTTCGCTCCGATCAACCCTGATTTGCCGACACCGGTGATGACCAGTTTCCCTTTGCAGGCCAAAATCATCTCAACGGCACGGGGAATTTCCTCGGAAATCCGTCTTTTTGCATCAAGAAGCGCTTGTGCTTCAATTTCAAGTGTGTTGCAGGCTATTGCGATATAATCGTTCTTCATAAATTAGATTATAGCTGAATTGGGCTTTATCCATGCAAAATCTCTATACCGAAGTAACGTCTCTCGACCAGCGATGCGTCAGCCAATTCGCCCTCAGCGAAGAGGTGATGATGGAGCACGCCGCTCTATCGATCGCCCGATTTATCCAAGAGCGCTTTGAACCGAATGCCTCCGTTTTGATTGTCTGTGGAAGCGGCAACAACGGGGCCGACGGATTGGCTCTCGCCCGTTTGTTGGAGGGGGAGTATCGCGTATCGGTGAATCTCCCCTTCGGGGCAAGCTCTCCTCTCGCACAATTCCAACGTGAACGTGCCGAAAAAGTGGAACTCAAAAACACCCCTATCGAAGGGGAATATGACATCGTTGTCGATGCGTTGTTCGGTTCAGGACTCAATCGCGTATTGGGACCCACCGCAATCGAAGCACTGCAAGCGATGAACGCCTCAGAGGGGTACAAAATAGCCTGCGATGTCCCCAGCGGACTTTATGCAGACGGTACACTCGATCCGCATCGCTTCAAAGCCGATACGACGATTACGATGGGTGCGCTCAAACGAAGCCTCTTTAGTGACTGCGCCAAAGAGGTCGTGGGTGAAATCCGTGTTGCCAATCTGGGAGTTTCACGTTCACGTTACGAGATTCCCTCATCGTGGAAATTACTCGACCCTTCCGACCTTTCCCTACCACTGCGAACAGATGTATCATCCCACAAAGGATCTTACGGTCATCTGAGTATCATCTGCGGAGAAAAAATCGGTGCGTCTGTGATTGCAGGTTCTGCGGCACTCCGTTTCGGAAGCGGTTTAGTGAGCCTCATCAGCAATGAAAACGTCACCATCCCCTATGAGCTGATGCAAAGTCACTCTCTCCCCGCAACTACCACCGCTATCGCGCTAGGGATGGGGTTAGGAGTCGAGTTTTGCGACGATGAATTAAACATGTTGCTGGACAACACTCTACCACTGGTTTTGGATGCCGATATTTTTGCGCATCCACTATTTTTAAAACTCTTGCAACGTGATCATATTGTTTTAACCCCTCATCCCAAAGAGTTCACCCAGATTTTACGCGTCACGGGAATAGCAGACATCGATGTGAATACGCTTCAAAGTAACCGTTTCGACTATGTTGAGCAATTTTGTACCGCATATCCCTCCATCGTGTTAGTCCTCAAAGGCTCCAACGTCATTATCGGTGCAGGTGAGAAGTTTTATATCAACCCTCACGGAACCGTCGCGTTAGCCAAGGGGGGAAGCGGTGATGTACTGGGCGGTTTGATCGGCTCACTCCTCGCACAAGGCTTTACACCGCTTGAAGCAGCTATCCAAGGCTCACTCGCCCACACCCTCGCGGCACGCGACTTTGATAAAAACAATTACGCTCTCACCCCATTTGATCTTATCGAAAGAGTTTGTACTTTATGAAAAAAATCGTCGCCCTTTTCAGTGGCGAGGGGACCAACCTCGCCAACCTCATCGAAAAAATCCATCTCAAACACGGGGCAATCGTCTGTGCCATCACTAACAACCCCGAAGCCGGTGGAATCGCCAAAGCCCGTGCGGCCCATATCCCCGTAGAGATTTTGGATCATCGGGATTTTGAGAGTCGTGAAGCCTACGATAGCGCGTTAGTGGAACTGATTCGTGAATACAATCCTGATCTCGTCGTTCTCTGCGGCTTTATGCGGATTCTCACTTCTGTTTTCACCTCTCAGATACGTGCCATCAACCTTCACCCCTCTTTGTTGCCTGCATTCAAAGGTGCCCATGCCATTGAACGAAGTTTTAAAAGCGAAGAGCAGGTATGCGGTGTCACTGTCCATTGGGTGAGCGAAGAGCTGGATGCCGGTGAGATAATCTTGCAAAAAAGTTTTACCAAAAATTCTTCGGATACTTTAGAAGAATTTTCGGCTAAAATTCGCGAAATCGAGCATGAAATTTTGCCTCTCAGCATCATAAAGATTCTAAAAGAATCATAATTGAGTCTACCGCTGAAGTAAACTCAGCGTTAGCGTAGCTATCGGGGTTTTACTCCAATGGCGTAAAATTAAATAAAAAGGACTCACTATGCATACTTTACAAATCGGAAAATATACCCTCGGCAGCCGTCTCATCGTCGGAAGCGGTAAATACGATTCATTCGAGATGACGAAAGCGGCTACTCTCGCCAGCGGTTCAGAGCTTATCACCGTCGCGGTACGCCGTCTCAATATTACCAATCCAAACGAGCCAAATCTTCGCGATACGTTTGCGGATACCAACGTCAAATTCTTGCCAAACTCCGCAGGATGTACGACTGCCGAAGAGGCAATCACCCTCTTTCGCCTCACCCGCGAAGCGACGGGGATCGATCTCATCAAACTCGAAGTGATCGGTGACACCCAAAAAACTCTCTATCCGGATGTTTTGGAGACGATCAAAGCGTGTGAAGTATTAGCCAAAGATGGCTTTACGATCATGGCGTACACCTCGGATGATCCAATCATGGCACGCCGTCTTGAGGATGCGGGAGCGCATGCGATCATGCCGCTTGCCGCTCCGATCGGTTCAGGCCTCGGCGTTCAAAACAAATACAACATCGTGTTTGTCCGTGAAGCGGTCAAAGTGCCTATTATCGTCGATGCGGGGATCGGATGTGCGAGTGATGCGGCGTTAGCGATGGAACTCGGAGCGGATGGTGTTTTGACGAATACGGCAATTGCTCAAGCACAAAATCCGATGTTGATGGCAGAAGCGATGAAAAATGCGGTGATTGCAGGAAGACTCAGTTATTTAGCAGGACGGATTCCGAAGCGCCCGTATGCGACGGCAAGTTCACCCGTTGATGGGATGATCCAGTTTTAATAATTCTCTCTACTTTTCTCTTTAGTGAGAAAAGTAGCAAAAGAACATACCGTGATCCAAAGACGCACGTTCCTCTCGGCACTACTGCCTTCGGAACGGCTCTTTGTATTGGATCACGGGAATTTTTTAAATAATGCCGCGAAAACACACCTAGAGCCCAGCCGTTGGCAGCAGTGCCAAAACGGCTGGTAGCGTTCTGTTTGAGCGGCGATTTTCTTTTGGTAACTTTTCTTTTCTAAAAAGAAAAGTACATCAAGCTTCTATATAGTCCAAATCCTCATAAAACGTCTCACGCGTAAAATAAAGCGCAACCAAAGCGATTGTAAACACAACCGCTCCTACCGTTGCCGCAGAACCCAACACCCCCATACTCTCTTTGAGAACCATAAAGCCTGAGGTAATCGGCACTACCGATCCGCGAACAAAATTAGGTACCGTTGTCGCAACCGTCGCACGGATATTCGTCCCGAACTGTTCTGCCGCCATCGTGATAAAAAGTGCCCAATATCCGCAAAATACCCCCAGCATAAATACGGCGATATAAAACGATTGCGCACTCGCACCGGATAGGGTAAAGTAATAGAGAACACTTGCCACAGAGAGTGCCATAAAAATCGTATAGGCACGTTTACGGCTTCTCATCATTTGAGAGAGGTAACCGCTTGCTAAATCCCCGATAGAGAGACCGATATAGGTGTACATCAGAGCTTGTCCTGCTTTCACTTCCCCCTCGATGGCAAGCGCTTTGGCAAACTCTGGTGAAAACATCACCAAAATACCCACAACATACCACAGAGGCATTCCGATGACGATCGCTTTGATGTATTTATTAAACAGCTTTTTGTGAGCAAAGAGAGCAAAAAATTGTCCCCGTTTGACATCACTGCCAGAATGATGTTCGAACATCGCCGATTCCCGGACACGGAATCGCAAAACCAGCAACAAAAAGCCCAAAACACCCCCAAAAATATACGCGTTTCGCCATGCAAATTCCTGAGCAACGATATTGGCAGCTACAACACCTAATACTCCGAAGGCAGCAATACTCATAACACCGTATCCACGAAGCTCTTTGGGTAGAATTTCAGCTACCAGCGTTACCCCTGCCCCCAATTCTCCCGCCAAACCGATACCGGCAATAAAGCGAAGCAGTGCGTACTGCTCGACATTAGTGACAAACGCATTGAGCAAATTTGCGACCGAGTAGAGGATAATCGAAGCAAAAAGAACCGACAAACGCCCTCTTTTGTCCCCTAACACTCCCCAAAGTATCCCCCCGATGAGCATCCCTGCCATTTGCGCGTTGAGGATGATCGATCCCCACAATGTAACACCGTCTTTGTCCAATCCAAGCTCACTCAAACTATCGACACGCACTACCCCAAAAAGGATCAAATCGTAAATATCGACAAAATACCCCATCGCAATGACAATGACGGGGAGGGCTAATACCTGTTTAACAACACTCATATTCATTGGTTCAACTCACTGTTTTTAGATCCATAAAACCAATAGATTACCATCCCGATCAACGACCATCCGATAAACCGAAGCCATGTAGCAAACGGCAATCCCGCCATCATAAAAATTATTAAAATAAAATTGAGCGGCATCAAGATTTTAAACGCAGGGACTTTAAATGCTGGTTCAATAGTGTTTTGGCGACGCAATACAATAATGGCTATCGCGACCATCAAATAAGCAAACAAAGTCCCGATATTGACCAATTCCGCCAACGTTTTTAACGGAACAAACCCCGCCATCAAACTCAGCAATGCACCACCGATTAATGTCGCTTTAAACGGTGTGCCGTATTTAGGGTGGATCGTGCTCAAGTTTTTCGCCAACAAGCCATCCCGAGCCAAAGCAAACAGTATTCGTGTAAACCCAAGCCCCATCACCAACATCACAGTTGTAATAGTGATAACAGCTCCCAGCGCAATGATATTTGCGGCAAGCGGTTCATTCACCTGATAAAGCGCAAACGCCAATGCATCGGGAACATTGAGTTTATCATAAGGGACAATCGCCGTCAGTGTAAAACTCACCAAAATAAAGAAAATAACGGAGATCAATAATGACAAAATCAATCCCCACGGAATATTTTTCTGCGGTTCTTTTGTCTCTTCAGCTACCGTACTGATCGCGTCAAATCCCAAATAGGCGAACAAAATCAATGCCGCCCCGTGCCATACCCCTTCCCACCCAAAAGGGAAAAAATTGGATAGATTGTTCAAATCAATATGGGGAACCCCGACAACCACAAACGTGATTAAAACCGCAAATTTGATAAATACAATGGCCGAATTGACCCGCGCACTCTCCTTGATCCCAATCGCCAACAAAACAAAAATCGCCAGAATGATCCCAAAGGCACTGATATCGATGTACGTTCCTGCTGATGGGTTATACGCTCCGCTCAAAGCTACCGGAATGTGGATATTCAAACTGTTTTCCAAGAATCCGCGCAAATATCCCGACCATCCCGTCGCCACGGCGGCTGTCGCGACACCGTATTCGAGCAGCAGATTCCAGCCTACAAACCAAGCAAACATCTCTCCCAAAGATGCAAACGTAAAACTGTACGCACTTCCTGCTACCGGATACGCAGAACTCAGTTCCGCATAGATGAGTGCCGTAATGGCGATCATTACAGCCCCCAACAAAAATGACAATATAATAGCCGGTCCCGCCATCGTCGCAGCCGCCTGTCCCGTAATGACAAAAATCCCCGCACCGATAATAGCACCGATGCCAATAAAGGTAACGTCCATTAACCCCAATCGGCGTTGAAACTCTCCGTTCATACCGGACATATCTTTTTTACGAAAAAAATCTTTCACATCCCCTCCTTTTCTCTCACTCAAACACCTCTACACCGCACATAATATGCTCTATTATACATTAATTTTGCATGCACATGGGTGTATTTCACCCCACTTCAACTCGAAATGAGCCAGAGCGTTTAAGATGGTTACGCAAAAGGCTTGACAATTTATTTTTTTTCGACTATAATTTCGCCTCACTAATTTGCTCTCTTGAACAATTAGCTGAAGGTCGGGGCGTAGCTCAGTATGGTTAGAGTACTTGGTTTGGGACCAAGGGGCCGG
>NZ_JAEMQA010000017.1 GCF_022759005.1 Sulfuricurvum sp.
AATGATACAACTGTATCCAATACATCAGATAACCAAGATATAGGAGAAAAATATGCTTGAAGATTACATAACAGACAATGAAGTCATGGTGAAATTTGGATTTTCCAAAGGAACACTTGCCAATTATCGTAGTGAAGGGAAACTACCTTACACAAAATTCGGACCTTCGATTGTCTATAAAGTATTGGACATTGTAGATTTTTTGGAGAGAAATAAAATTCAAAAAGCTAAAAAGCGATCATAACCCGTCACCTAAGCCGTCACCCATCTAAAACTTAAAGTATTTTAGATCAATTTTTGAGAGATAAATTAAAAGTTTGATTTGATTGATAAAAGTGGTGGGTCAAGCAGGACTTGAACCTGCAACAACACCGTTATGAGCGGTGGGCTCTAACCATTGAACTATTGACCCGTGTATTAGAAAAGATAATATCTTTAGACTGTTTTACGCCTTGTCTATCGGCAAATTCTTCTTTCAAGTCAACCCCGTTATGAGCGGGGGGCTCTAACCACTGAACTATTGACCCGTTTTAGAAAGAGCGCAATTATAAACGCTCTATTATTAGAGAAAGCTTTTTTTACCCGTATCCCCGTACAAATAGCGGAAGCGATACGCCAGCAGATTTTCCAAAATCGCCAAGATAACGATGAAGTTGATAAAACTGCTCCCCCCATAGCTAAACATCGGCAGAGGAACCCCTACGACGGGGGCGAATCCTATCGTCATCGCAATATTGACCGACATATAGATGAAAAAGAGCAGCGACAGTCCCCCCGCCACGACCTTGATATAATAATCCTCCGTCCAAAAGGCGATCAGGAGCAAATGGGTGATGAGCGCGGCATACAAAAGGATCAACAAGAACGCTCCGAAAAATCCAAACCGCTCGACCACATAGGCGAAAATAAAGTCACTCGATGCGATCGGGAGAAATTTCATCTGTGTCTGGGTTGCATCCTCTTTGTTCTTACCGAAAAACCCCCCCGAACCGACGGCGATAATCGACTGTTCGACGTGGTAACTCGGCTTTTCCCCGACGAAATCGTGTAGGCGCTGTTTTTGGTAATCGTGCATCTGTGAATAGATGAGCGGCAACGAAATGATAAATCCGACGATCAATCCGATCCAAATTTTCCAGTGTACGCCGACGATGAACAAAATCCCATATCCGAGCATTACAAGTACCGTCGCCGTCCCCAAATCGGGCTCTTTGGCAATCAGCAAAAACGGCATCACAATGTAAAAAGAGAGTTTCAAAAACTCTTTGAGGCGATACCCGTCACGCGGCGGCGGCGTACGGCTGATGAGATAGGCGAGCATCAGGACAAAGGCGGGTTTGAGCAGCTCCGAGGGTTGGAGGGTAAAATGGATAAGCGGAATCTCGATCCACCGTTTCGCTCCCAAACGACTGTGTCCGACGAATTCGACCGCGATCAACAGCAAAATACTCGTCCAATAGGCAATCGGGATCATCCAAAGCATTCGGCGAATCGGGAGGAGAAAAAGGGCGATAAAAACGCCGGCACCCACAAACGTGTAAAACATCTGCTTTTGCCCGAGGGTCGGATGGATCTCATAAATGAGCCAACCTGAAGTGAAAATGAGCGGAATCAATAAAATGATGGTGATGAAATCAAAGTGTGCTAAAATTCGACGATCAATATTAAGCACTACGATCCTTCATTTTTTTTGCTAATTGTAGCATAGCGGGCTTATAACTTTATTTTACGTATCCAAAAGGGACCCTGTTTTGACACAAGAAGAGACAATTTTCACGACCGAAGAAGCGATCCGTCTGGATGTTTTTTTAACTCAGCAGCTCGCTCAGACACGCAACCAAATCGCCCAGCTCATCGAGCAAAACTGCGTCACGGTAGATGGCAAAGCGACCGCAAAATCGGGATTGAAACTCAAACCCGATCAAAAAGTCGCAATCCGCTTCCCCGAACAAAAATCGACCCCTGCGCAGGAAATCGATTTCGAGGTCGAAATTTTGTTTGAAGACGAAGACATCCTCGTCATCAACAAACCCAGTTCCCTCACCGTCCACCCCGCACCGAGCGTCAAAGAGCCAACCCTCGTAGACTGGCTCAAACACAAGGGGATTGCGCTCTCGACACTCAGCGGCGAAGAGCGCCACGGAATCGTCCACCGACTCGACAGAGGGACAAGCGGCGCGATGGTCATCGCCAAGAACAACGAAGCCCACGAAGCGCTCTCGCTTCAGCTCCAAGACAAAAGTATGGGACGCTACTATCTCGCGGTGATCACCCCGCCACTCAAAGAGAACATCACAATGATCGACCGCCCGATCGGACGCAGCGCCCATAATCGACTCAAAATGTCGATCAACGAAAACGGCAAAAATGCCAAAACGGCGTTTGCGAAACTCCTAAGTAGCCACGATGAGACCGAAGAGCTGATCGCCTGCAAACTTTTCACGGGGCGAACCCATCAGATACGGGTCCATTTAGAGTCGATCAGCCGCCATATCATGGGCGACCACCTCTACGGAACGTCGGCAAAAAGCGATAAAATGGAACGGATAATGCTTCATGCCTACAACCTTTATTTCACCCATCCAACCACCCAAAAGAGGGTAAATTTTACCGCTCCACTGGGGAATGTGGTGGAAGATTATTTACAAAAACATTTTGATCCAAAGGAATTGCATGCACTCATCGATCCGGTACGCATTGAGCATCTCTTTAGCTCTGAGTCTCTTTAGCGGGTGTGCTCCTCAGCCTGCACCCCAAAAAACGGTCACGATTGATTCGACCCTTCCAACTCCGTCGTTAAACGGTTTTATCGCCGACATCACCTCCATCGCGTTTGAGTGGAAACCTCTCGAAGATCCACGGGTAAGCGGCTACTACGTCTACCGCAACACTCCGGGTGCCGAAGATCAGAAGTTGCAGCGCATTGCGACGATTGATAGCCGTTTTGCAACCCATTTCGTCGATACCGACCTCAAGCCCGGCAGCGAATACCAATACCGCTTTTCAGCGATTACCGCCAACGGAACCGAATCGGTAGCGAGCGAAACGATGCTCGTCGCAACCCAGCCGATGATCGCACCGGTGAGCTTTTTCCAAGCAGTCGGCAATATGCCGCGCAGTGCCAAACTTCTTTGGCGTCCGCATCCGAACGGAAAAATCAACGGCTATATCATCGAACGCCAAGACGCAACCGATCAAAAATGGAATGTCATCGCCACCATCACCGGACGCCTCAATGCCGAATACATCGATCGTGATCTCAAAGACGCCCAAGTCTACCACTACCGCATCAAAGCGACAACGTTTGATAAACTCACCACCGAAGCGAGCGAAGTGAGCAAAGTGATCACAAAACCGCTTCCACCGGAGATCCGTAACATCACATCGACCAACGATTTGCCGCGTGCAATCACCCTCAAATGGGATCCGAGTACCATCAGCGATTTGAGTCACTACAACATTTACCGTTCATCGACGCCGAACGGATCGTTCGACTATCATGCGAAGCTTGAAACGACGACGTTTACCGACAACATCACCGAAGACGGAAAATTCTACTTCTACAAAATCACAGCGGTGGACAAAGACGGCCTAGAAAGCCTCCAATCTTCGGTTGCGACACAGGGTTCTACCCTCTCAAAACCGCAAACACCGATTGCATATGAGGGGAAAATCGTGAACAAAGTCGCCGAATTGCAGTGGAAAAATACCGATCCGCGCACCGTCAGCTATACCGTCATCAAAACGACCAAAACCAGCTGGATCAGCCGCGAGACAATCGACATTAACAACATCACAGATACCAATTTCCGCGATACCGATGTCAAAGCCGATACCACATACCTCTATGAGATTGTAAGCGTGGATAAAAACGGCATCCGTTCACTCCCGACGCAGGCTATCGAACTCAGCTACGAGGCTAAATAACGAATGCCGCATTTACATCTCGAATCGTTTAATCCGCTCTCTTTCCCGACACGTCAGGGGGAAGTAGAGTTTTTATTTCAGGCCGACTATAAAAATCCTGATGAGGGTTCTCTCATCGCCACCCGCTACAAAGGGAGAGATTTTTTTCTGGTCTGCAAAAACGGAGCCAAAAAACTTCTCAAGAGCGATAAAGTAACTCGCCCTTCGCCAAACTTTATCCTCAAGCATGCGATGCTTGCCTACGCGGAGTGTTCAGGTTCCAAAATCATCGATTCGAATGTCGATAACGCACCCGAAAATACCCATCTCAAAACTCACGATGCGCTAAAAACCATCTCCTATTTTGCCGATAATTTCCCACGCGAACGGGAAGTACGCATCGAAATCGGATTCGGTTCGGCGCGCCATTTGCTCCATCAAGCCGCCGCCAATCCTGACGTTCTCTTTATCGGACTGGAGATTCATAAACCCTCGATCGAGCAGGCGCTCAAACAGATCGTAATCCAAAATCTGAAGAACATCATGATCCTCGATTACGATGCGCGGCTGTTTTTGGAGTTCGTCCCTTCCAACATCGTCGGTAAAATCTACGTCCATTTTCCGGTGCCGTGGGATAAAAAACCCCACCGACGCGTCATCTCTGAAGCGTTCCTCAAAGAATCGGAGCGGGTATTAAAAATCGGAGGCACATTGGAACTTCGAACTGACAGCGAAGAGTACTATCGCTTTGCACTGGAAACCTTCAGCGCACCGCGCCAAAGCCGCTTTGATGTCCGCAAAAACCAAGAGATCGCAATTGTCAGCAAGTATGAAGATCGCTGGAAAAAGATGGAGAAAAACATCTACGATGTTACCTTTACGTGTGAAATAGAATCACCCGAACCCGATGAAAGCACTACGTTTGCGTTTAGCACTTCATCCATCGCCCCCGATAAAGTCGATGCTCTCTCAAAAGAGACCTACAAACGCGAATGGGGATTTATCCATGTCGAACGGATCTACGATCTCAATGCGAACGATCGGATGATCCGTCTGGCGATGGGAAGTTTTGACCGCCCAGAGAGTACCTATGTCCTCATCCAAGACGGAAAACCGAGCTACTACCCTGCTTTGCCGGTCCGCTCTTCCGCAAACCTCAAAGCCCATATCTTATTAGACGAGTTGTTACATGGATAAAGTTATTATTGCCGAAAATCTCTCCCTCTCGTACAAAGAGTTTGAAACCATCATCAGTAAAGCGTCATTCTCGATTGATGCGGGAAGCTTTGTATTCATTACCGGTGCCAGCGGAAGCGGTAAATCGACACTGCTCAAATCGCTCTATGGAGCTATCGAGCCGCGAGGAGGACAACTGGTCGTCGGCGGGGTCAAGATGAATAAAATCAGTACCTCGAAGCTCAACTTTTTACGCCGTCACATAGGGATTGTCTTCCAAGATTATAAACTGATCAAAGAGTGGACGATTGAGAAAAACGTTATGCTCCCCCTAATCATCTCAGGTTACACCAAAGAGGTGAGCGATCCGCAGATTCAAAAGCTTCTCAGCCATGTCAAACTCACTCACCAAGCGGGTAAATACCCCCCTGAACTCTCCGGAGGAGAGCAGCAGCGTGTCGCCATGGCGCGGGCTTTGGCGCACAATCCGATTTTGATTTTGGCGGATGAACCGACGGGAAATTTGGACGAGTATTCGTCCGAAGTGATTTGGAATTTGTTGGAAGGGGCGAACACACAGCTCAAAACCACGATCGTGGTCGTAACGCATCGCGTCCCTTCCTCTATCAGTGTTCCGTACAAACATTTTCACATCGAGATGGGAAATATTCATGAAATCGCTTAAAAATCATATCTCGCTTATCGTCGCCCTCTTCACCGTATTGTTCGCCGTTCAAATCTACGTTGCGGTCGATCGCACCATCGATGCCTATGAGACACGGCTCAAAAACGACTATTCGATCATCGTCGTTGCCAACAAAGCACTCACAGTCGATGAATTCAAAGCGATGGATTCGATCATCGACCGTAGCGAACCGATCGCAACCGATCAGGTGTTACAACGCCTCAAAGGGGAGATGGCACCGAAAAACTTGGAGCTGCTCAAACTCACCCTGCCGAAATTTTATCGCATCTATCTCAGCCGATTTCCGACACCCGAAGAGATCGCGAAACTCCAAAAACGGCTCGAAAAAAATAGCTCCATCCAACGGGTAGAGGGGTATGCGCAAACGCATGACACCGTCTATAAACTGATGCTCTTGTTCAAAGACGTCGTTCAGATTTTCTCGATCGCGATTGCGGCGGTCACCTCGTTACTGATCCTCAAAGAGATGCGTTTGTGGCAGTTTCAGCACGCTGAGCGGATGTCGATCATGGCACTCTTCGGTGCTCCAGTATGGCTCCGATCCGCCGTCTTGTTCCGACTTGCGATCGTGGATGCGATTATCGCGACGATTCTCGTCTGTATCGCTTTTTTCATCTTCGAAGAGAACGGATGGATGGATATGCTTCTGCGAACCGTCGGTATCACGATCGATCTGTTCGATTTTCTCCATGACGGTATCCGATCATTGATTATCGCCCTGAGCGTATCGATTATTTTGACTTTGACGATTGTTATCGGAAACGATGAAGAGGAATAAATGAGAATCCCCCTTTCCCTCCTCTTGATCTCATTACTCTGGGTCTCTCTGCCGGCGGCAAAAATCGATGAAAAGATTCAAAACACCTCCAAACAGCTGAACCAAACCAAGCAAACCTACTCGACGCTAAATGCAAAACTTGAAGCGACCGCCTCGAAGATCATCCAGCAGCGCCAAATCGTAGATGTACAGCAAGAGAAAATCAATGCCCTCGTTGAAGAGCTCAAATCCAAAGAGAATATCTATCAGTCGAATAAAATGACGCTCAAAGGGCTGGAAGCACAACAAGCGATCCTCACCAAAACCCAAAATGACATCGAACAGCGTCTCGTGTTCGCAATCGCACGCAACACCTCTATCTCACTCCTGATCAACGACGATCGAGCAAAAGAGGCCGATGCGATCATCACCGAAGAGGCACTTAAACTCCATCTCAAACAAATCCAGCAGGAGATCAAAGATCTCAATGCCATTTTCGTCTCCAACGCCGAAAAAATTTCGGGTCTTTCGTCTCAAACGACCGTTTTGAAACAATCGATCTCGGTTATTGATCAACAAAAAAACAAAGTATTAGAGACCAAAAAAGCAAATGAAAAAGCGATTTCTCAACTCGAACAAGAGAAAAACGAGTATAAGAAATCGTTGGACAAGATTCTCAATCAACAACGTACACTCCAAAATACCCTTGCCAGCCTCAACATTATCAAGCAAGAGTCTCTCAAGCCAAAAAAAGCCCCTCCGTCGTTGGTTGCACCAAAGCCGGGGTCCAAACCGGTTCCCGAAGATGTCCAACAAGCCGTCGCACAGTATAGTCCCTCAAGTGTTGCGGCATATTCGGGTGAACGTACGATCGCACCGCTGGATGGCTATGTGGTTACCAAACGTTTCGGACCGTATACCGATCCGATCTACGGCATCAAAATATTTAACGATTCCGTATCATTGCGTCCGACCCAAGAGGATGCGAAAGTCAAAACCGTCCTCAATGGAAAAATCATTTTGGCAAAACCGACGGCGATGTTGGAAAACGTCGTCATTATCGAACACGACAACGGATTGCATACGATTTATGCCCATTTAGACAAAATCGCACCGACGGTAGAAGTGGGAAAACGGGTTAAACAAGGCTCTATTATCGGACGCGTCGGAAGAGAATTAATGTTTCAGGTAACACAGAGAAATGCCCACATCGACCCGATGCAGATGATCCGATAAGAAATTTGGTCCTTAAAACGGCCAAACCGCTTCTACGAGTTTGCTTCCCCATCCGCGCTGAGTTGCACGGTCCACATCCCCTTCATTCGCATAAAGGATTTTCGCATCAGAAATTTTGGCGGAGTTGATCTGATTGTTTTGATCAATGTCATACGGGCGGATGACGCCACTAAGCTGCATGATCTGTTTTTGATCGTCCACCATAATCTCGCGGCGACCGGTGATGAAATAGTTGCCGTTTGCCATCACTTTGACGATGCGTGCCGATACTGTTGTTGTAAAAGAGGCGTTTTTGGTCGCACTGCCTGAACCCTTATACGATGATGTGGAGCCACCGGTAAAGCCGATATTTGCCAATCCGTTCAATTTTCCGACCTCGGAACTAACCGCCGAATTTTGTCCGGCAGTGCTGAATATACCGCCGTTCAATCCAAGCGTATCAGCTTCGGATAGGGCTTTTTTACCCACATTTGAGCTGCTCGCCGTCTCTGAAATCACAACCGTTACGACATCGTTGACATGCATCGCTTTGTGATCGGAAAAAAGCGGGCTATCCCCTTGACCGAACAAACTTCCCCGTGCGACAAAGGTGTTCTCCTCTTCGCGTGAGGGCATCTCTTCAACGTATTTTGGCGGTGCGAACGTAATTTCAGGCTCAGTCAAACGCGCATTGCATCCGTTGAACAATACAGTTGCCGAAAGTATCGATAAATAAAGTGGTATGCGCATTATCCCATCCGAGTCATATTTGGCTATAATAAGCAAAAATAGTTCCAAGGAATCGGCATGAGTTTAAAAGAACAAATCAATAACGACATCAAAACCGCCATGAAAGAGAAAAACGTCCCTCTACGCGATGCATTGCGTTTACTCAGCAGTGCGATGAAACAAATCGAAGTAGATGAGCGTAAAGAACTCAGCGATGATGACATCATCAAAATCATCCAAAAGCAAGTCAAACAGCGCCAAGACGCTATGGCACAATACCGTGAAGCGGGGCGTGAGGATCTATACGAGCAAGAAGCAGCGGAAGCGGCAATTTTCGAGACCTATTTGCCAAAACAGCTGAGCGACGACGAGTTAAAAGCAGCCGTTGCGGCAATCATCGCCGAAACCGGAGCCGAGACGATGAAAGATATCGGCCGTGTTATGGGAGCCGCTTCCAAAACACTCGGTGCGACGGCTGACGGCAAACGGATCAATGAGTGCGCCAAAGCGCTTTTGAGCTAATTAGAGCTGGTGGGGGCGACCGTAATGGAACCCCTGCGCGTAATCAACCCCGATCTCTTTTAGGATGTCGAGCGTTTCGGCATCTTCAACATATTCTGCAATCGTTTTCTTCTCGAACTCTTGAGCAATTTGGTTGATGTGTTTGACGAAAATACGGTCTTTTTCATTGACCGCAATATTTTTGACAAATTCCCCGTCAATTTTGAGGAAATCGGTATCAAAATATTTTAGATAGACAAACGATGAGAAACCGGATCCGAAATCATCCAGCGCAAACGAGATGCCGACCTGTCTCATCTCCTCAATAATATCCATCAATCCGTTCACATTATGGATCGCTTCACGCTCCAAAATTTCAATGGTGACCCCATTTTCTTCTCCATTCGGATTTTTGGCATAATGTTCTTTAATAACATCGACGTATTCTCCGCTGAAAAGGCTCTTAGTAGAGAGGTTAAAGAAGAACCGTTTATTCCACATTCCCCGCTCTTCTCGTGCGCTCAACCCTTTTGTCAAAATAATCTGATCGATTTTAGAGGCAAATCCGAGGCTCTCAGCCACTTCGATAAACTGCCCTGCCGCCATGTAGCGTTGTCCGTCACGGATACGTGCCAATACTTCATAGCCGTATATTTCACCGCTTTTGACATTGTAGATCGGCTGAACAAACGGCTCAACCCGATCTTCATCGATCGCACGTCGGAGGAATTCCCCTTTTTTCTGGATCTCACTTGCGATCTCCTGATCACTTTGATCGGCACGGGCAATCGTGTTTTTCCCCGCCCGTTTCGCTTTGTACATCGCCAAATCCGATCCGGCCAAAAGGCTTTCGATATTCTCCCCTTGCTCCGGATATTCCGCAATACCGAAACTCGCCGTCAATGAAACCTGATCGTACATCAAAGAGATCGGGGTCGCTTCCAAAGAGGCACGCAGTTTTTCGACCACCGCATGACCGTTTTCATACGGTGTTTCAGGGAGGATTACGGCAAATTCATCTCCGCCGATACGGGCCAAAATATCGACATTTCTTAGATTCGAAGAAAAAATCTTGGTTACTTCTTTGAGAACCAAATCCCCCGATGCATGTCCGTAGGTATCGTTGATGTATTTGAAGTTATCCAAATCGATCATCAAAATCGTAAATTTATGGCGATGACGGACGGAGCGTTTTACCTCATACGTCAAAAACTCTTCAAATTTACGACGGTTGTACAACCCCGTGAGGTAATCGCGATCGGAAAGCTCTTGGAGCTTTTCGTAATAATCTTGGATCGAATCGAGCATTTTATTGAAATAGTTTTCAATATTTTTCACTTCCATGATTTTCGTTTTGAGACTGATCCGTTTGGCCATATCGTTATTGGTGATAATGTCTTGGATCATCATGATAAATTGTTTGATCGGCTGAACGAGTAGTTCATTGAGTTTGTAATACAGAACCGCAAAAATGATAATCGTAAACGCAATAAAAAAGACGATGAATGAATTGATCATTGTCGTGAGTGAAATTTTGAGGTTGGCAACTGGGAAACGGACGTCGATAACGCCGTTAATGTCTCCGATTTTAGCATTCGTATGGCACGCTACGCACTCTTTTTTGACAACGATCGGATAGAGGTAGCGGATTTCATCATCCCCCGTCAGTATATCTTCACCCCGCATCGCTTTGGCAACCATCGGGTCGTTTTCACGCATCTGTTTATCATTGCCGTGATCACCGAAAAGTTCAGCGACAATGGGACTGCGATACGCATTGATTTTCATTTGCGGTTCGACTTCATTGAGGCGAACGATAATCGAGTCGAGTTCTTTTTTACTCCACCCTTTTTCCATCGCGGAATAAAGGGCTTCAAACGCTAAACGGCTCGTTTTGCGCGCATCGACACGGGCAAGATCGTCAACCGCACGCTTTTTGATGTAGATTCCGTATAAAAATGCAACAGCTAAACTGGTCAGGAGAGAAATGACAACGGTCTTAGCGACGAGCCGCTTGTAAGTAGTACAATTTTTCATAATAAAATAAACCTGATAATCTAAAATTTTTATATTATGGGCACCTCTAAAAACCCACCTCAAAACTCAATAAGCACCGATCCGATAAAA
>NZ_JAEMQA010000114.1 GCF_022759005.1 Sulfuricurvum sp.
GTAACGATTTTTTCACCGATACGTGCAACTTGTGATGTAAAGTACTCAGAGAACGTACCGGTCTCGTACGAAGACTCGTTAAGCTCTTCAAGAGTACTAACACCGCTCGTAAATATATGCGCCGCTGTATTATTGACAAGCGCGATGAAACCGTCGTTTTTCGCAACGAAATCGGTTTCAGAGTTGATCTCTACCAATGAAGCAGAGGTGAATGTGTCAGAAACTTTAAGACCCAAAAGTCCCTCGGCCGCAACACGATCCGCTTTTTTAGCTGTTTGTGCCATACCGCGGTCGCGCAACCAATCTTTTGCTTTTTCCATGTCACCATCACACTCAGTGAGGGCTTTTTTACAATCCATCATCGGCGCATCAGTCGCCGTACGGAGGTCTTTTACCATTGCTGCTGTGATTTCTGCCATGATTATGCTTCCTCTGCTGCAACTTCTTCAGCAGCCGCTTCTACCGCAACTTCCTCAGTCGCTGCTTCTTCTGCTGCCACTTCGTCGTTTCCGCCGTTGCGAAGTGCTTTACCTTCATTGATCGCTTCAGCCATCTCTTTACAGAAAAGTTGGATAGAACGGATCGCATCGTCGTTTCCAGGGATTGGAATATCGATAACGTCCGGATCACAGTTGGTATCAAGTGGAGCAACAACACGGATACCGAGGTTACGTGCTTCTTGAACCGCAATGTTTTCTTTAACCGCATCGATAACGAACATCATATCCGGCAATGTTTTCATGTGACGAATACCGCCAAGGTAATCGATCAATTTTTGTTTTTGGCGCTCCATCATCAACGCTTCTTTTTTAGTCAAAAGGTTGATTTGACCGTTTGCTTGCATCTCTTCGATGATGTCAAGTTTGCGGATTGATTTTTGGATCGTTGGGAAGTTTGTCAACATTCCACCCAACCATCGGTTATCAACGTATGGCATACCACATGCAACAGCTGCATCACGGATTGCTGCGCGAGCTTGTTTTTTTGTTCCTACGAAAAGAACTGTTTGCCCTTCAGCTGCAGCATCAACAACTTGTTGATATGCACTGCGGAAATAACGCAATGTTTTTTGAAGGTCGATGATATAAATATTTTTACGAACACCGAAAATGTATTTTTTCATTTTTGGGTTCCAACGGCGTGTTTGGTGACCGAAGTGTACACCACACTCAAGAAGGTCTTTCATTGTGACCATAAGGGACTCCTAATAAGAGAAATATTTTGTGTTCTTCGTTTTCTTGGGCGCTCAAAAACAGAGCCGATGAGTCATCGGATGCACGAGAACAGTGATACGCTTGCGATTTTTTTCTGTACTTTGATAGAGAAAATCGTGCGGATTATACTGAAATGGCTCTTAAATTTAGCTGTATTTAATCTTTGATACATGGGTCACTTTTTTATCACACTATTCTTACATATTCAAATTACTTTTATATAATTTTTGTTAATATCATTCACATCAACGGATAGCCGTTAGAATAAGGAGAAATAATGCAACAACGATTTTTAGGTTCGCTCATTACTGCCGCATTACTGAGTGCAACCCTATTTGCAGACGATACATTGATGCAACGGTTTGAAAAGATGGAACGTGAAATGGCCGCTCTCAAAGCTGAGCTCAATGCGTTGAGGGCAGAAAAAGCGCAATCTTTGCCTGCCGCTGAAAAAAGCGATCCAAAAACAGAAGTCGCTTCAGCCGATCAACCTAAAGATGTTGTAAAAACACTCGAAGATCTCCAAGATCAAATCAGTGACATCAACAAAAAAACCAACGGAAACAATCTCAAATTCGGGGTTGATTTCCGTACCAGCGTCGATAATCTCCATTATAAAATGGCAGATGGTTCTACACAAAAAAATGATGCCCTTCTCAGCAACCGCCTATGGCTCAATATGAGCTATGCCGCAACGAAAAACCTCAGCTTTGTCGGACAACTTGGGTATAACAAAATTTTTGGTCAACGAACTATGGCCAATCCTGATACAGCGAGAATGGAAGGGTTTGACTGGATTAGCGGCGAATCGGCATACGATGATACATTGCGCGTCCGCTCCGCTTATTTCTTCTATACCGGAGATGAGCTCGCCGGACTGGATATGCCTTGGACATTCAGTGTCGGTCGCCGACCTTCAACCGAGGGTCACCTCATCAATTTTAGAGATGACGTCAAAGCATCCTCCCCTCTTGCCCATACCGTTAATACCGAATTTGACGGAGCGAGTGCAAAATTCGGCATGGAAGGGCTGACCGGTCTTACGGGATCGTATTTCAAACTCTGTGCGGGACGAGGAATGAGTGAAGCCGAACCGCGTTTTGATCCGGAGGGAACACCTTATGCCGGAAAAGGTTCACAAACAACCAATAATATTGATTTGGGTGGGATCATTATCGTCCCTTATGACGATAAACAATACAGTACCGGATTTCAATATACCTATGCGAATAATCTCATAGATACGAATGCAGGAGGGGGATTTGATACTGTCGGAGGTTTACACACTGCTACCGCTTTTGTAATGGTTAACGGTATCGGAGACGGTATCAGTGATTTTCTCGATAATACAACCGTATTTGTAAGTGGAGCAATGTCCAAAACAGACCCTTATAAAGCAAACGGAGGAATGCTCGGTTCAACGGATAGTAAAACCGGTTACAGCTACTGGATAGGAACCCAGTTTCCATCGCTTATCAGCGATGAAGGGCGCTGGGGTATTGAGTTTAATCATGGATCGAATTACTGGCGACCGATTACTTACGGTGAAGATACTATGATCGGTTCGAAGATTGCCGCACGCGGGGATGCGTATGAGGTCTATTTCACCGAACCTCTTGTCAAAGATATCTTAACATTCCAACTCCGTTATACCTATATCAACTATGATTACAGCGGAAGCAACGGGTTCTTCGGTAGCACAACCGGAACGCCGATGGATATATCGAACTCAATGCTCGTACCAGGATCAGGGAATATCGCTGGTTCAGTAGTCGATAAAGCTCAAGATATTCGAGCCTATATCCGCTATAAATTCTAAAAAGTCGTCATTCCCGCGAAGGCGGGAATCTAGCTGGATCCCCGCCTTCGCGGGGATGACAAAACTACCCTACCAGCTTTGCCAGTTCTTCTTTTACTTTCGCCACATGATCTTTTACTTTTACATTCGTCCATGCAGCACGGACAATCCCTTTTGGATCGATAATATAGGTTGATCGGACAATCCCCATGTACTCTTTGCCATAATTCTTTTTCATCGCCCATACACCGTAGTCCTGCATCATCTGCGTTGTCGGGTCGCTCAGCAAGGTAATATCCAGATTTTGTTTGGCGATAAAGTTACGATGGGATTTGGTACTATCCGCACTCACTCCGAGGATAATTGCCCCCAGATCATCATACTCATCCATCGCCGCACTAAATTCGCACGCTTCGGTCGTACATCCGGGAGTGGAGTCTTTCGGATAAAAATACAATACGATCCATTTTCCGCGTAAATCGCGTGAACAGATCTCTACGTCGTCTTGGTTACTCAAACAAAAATCGGGGGAAACGCTTCCTACTTCTAGCATCTATTTTTCCTTATTAATTAATTTTCCGTGATCCAACACCTAGAGCCGTTCCGAAGGCAGAAGTGCCGAGAGGAACGAGCGTTCTTGGATCACGGTATGATCTTTTGCTACTTTTCTGACTAAACAGAAAAGTAGATTAAAGAATCACAATGGATTTGATTTCGGTAAACTCTTCGATAGCAAAACGAGGTCCCTCACGCCCTACTCCGCTGAGTTTGACTCCGCCATAAGGCTGAATATCAAAACGGAGTGTCGGCATATCATTGACGACGATCCCCCCCGCTTCACACTCGTCTATCACTTTTTTTGCATGAGCAAGGTTATTGGTAAAAATCGAGAACTGCAATCCATACGGTGAATTATTCATCCGCTCTATTGCATCATCGATTCCATCCACCCTCACCAAACTAACTATCGGGGCAAACACCTCTTCACAGACGATCTTCATCGATTCGCTCACATCCGCCATTACGCACGGATAAAAAATCCGTCCCTCACGGTGAGGAGGGGTGAGTGCTCGCGCCCCCTCTTCTATCGCACTCTCCACCCAATTCATTGCCCGTATTGCGGCTTCATCATTAATGAGCGGTCCTAAAAAAGTCTCCTCATTATACGGTGATCCCACTACGAGTTTAGCGGTCGCTTCTGCCATTTTTTGGGCGAATGCATCGTAAATACTACTCTCGACATAAATCCGCTGGAGTGAAATACATACCTGCCCCGAGTTGACAAACGCACCGATCGCGCATCTCGATGCGGCGTATTCCAAATCGGCGCTCGTATCGATATACGTCGCCGCATTCCCCCCCAGCTCAAGAGAGATTTTTTTAATCCCCGCATTTCGGGTGATACTATTGCCTACGCCGACCGACCCCGTAAAACTGATAACGCGGGGAATATCGCTGCTGACCAAGGCATTTCCTACCTCGGCATCGCCGTAAACGACGCTCAGTGCATCCAGAGTTGCATACGGGCTCTCGATAAAAAGCTTGGCAAGCTTATAGGCACAAAGCGGTGCTTCGGGAGTCGGTTTGAGGACAACGGTATTTCCCGCAACCAAGGCTGGAGCCAATTTGTGTGCAACGAGGTTGAGCGGGAAATTAAACGGTGTAATTGCAACTACAACGCCGACAGGTTCTCGGCGCCAGTAGGCATGCGCACTTCGTCCGCTTGCCATTGCATCGGCATTGATCGTCTCTCCATGCATGGTACGCATCGTTTCTGCCGATAGGGTAATCGTCTCAATACAACGATCCACTTCGATTCGTGCATAGGTGATCGGTTTTCCTACCTCATCGCACAAAGTTTTCGCAAATTCTTCTCTGTATTCGCGTAGTTTGGAAGCGACATCCAGCATCCATGCGCATCGCTGATACAACGGAACTTTACGGGCTGCTTTAGAGGCATTTTGCGCAATTTTCAAAGCGTTTTTAGCATCCTCGACACTACAGACCGCTGAGCGAGAAACTTCGCGACCGTCATACGGACTGAAACGCTTCATGTAACTTTTTGATACAACCTTGCGTGAGCCCATCCAAACGTGTGCGTCCATACTATACTTCTCCGCAGTAAATTATGTTTCAATTATACAAATCATCACCTAAAATGAGAACGCCGAGGAGCGTTTAAGCTCTTTCTTTTCATCTTCTCTTTAGAATGTGTCCCAAAAATACGCAGAGGACTATCATGCTCGAACTCAAAATTACCGACGGTGTTTTAGGGGTACGCCCTCCCGTTACGAAGCCTCATCCGGGATTCTTTTTTCAGGTGGGAGAAGAACGTTTTCGCAAATTGGTGGACGATCATTATGAGATGATCCGAAACAGTGACATCGCTTTTCTATTTCCCGTAAATGACGAAGATGATTTTAGCGCTGCCAAAAAACATGCCGCTGATTTTTTTATTCAAATCTGCGGCGGACCCGATTATTTCAACCAAACACGCGGAGAACCGCGTATGGTTGGGCGACATGCACCGTTTCGTATCGATGAAGCTGCACGCCGCCGCTGGCTGGAGTTTTATGCCGAACTTCTCCCTTTGCTTGAAAAGGAGGGTGTAAGCCCTGAATATATCCAATCGTTTTGGAACTATCTCGATATATTCTCCATCTGGATGATCAATACCCCTTCGCATTGATTTTATACGCCGACGGAAGTAAATTCCGTCCGGCTACGCTAACACTTTGTTTCCCTCGGCGAGATGCCCACGCGCAGTAACCCGCGCTTTAGCAAACTTCTTAATAAACATTAAACCCCTTTCACGCTAAAATCTCCCAATTTTTATTTTGGAGATCTTCCCTATGAATGAAGCCAAATACATTTGGATGAACGGTAATCTTGTCGCATGGAATGACGCAAAAATTCACGTCCTTGCCCACACATTGCATTATGGAAACGGTGTTATCGAAGGGACAAAGGTCTATAAAACTCCAAAAGGGTACGCTATTTTTCGTCTGAACGATCACACAAAACGTCTCATCGAATCGGCAAAAATGACCCTTCTCAACGTCCCATACACGGTAGAAGAGCTCAATCAAGCACAAATCGATTTGATCCGTGAAAACGGCTTTACCGGTGAAAACGTCTACCTTCGCCCGATCGTCTATCTCGGATACGGTGTTATGGGGATCTATCACAAACAAGCACCGGTAGAGGTTGCGGTAGCCGCATGGGAATGGGGTGCATACCTCGGCGAAGAGGGGATGAAAAAAGGGATTCGCTTGAAAATCTCATCGTTCAGCCGTCCAAACAACAAATCCAATATGGGTAAAGCCAAAGCGGTCGGAAACTACCTCAACAGCCAAATGGCGAAATTCGAAGCGGTTGAAGCGGGATACGATGAAGCGTTACTCCTCGATGATGAGGGATACGTTGCCGAAGCCAGTGGCGCCGCATTTTTTATGATTAAAAACAATGAGATCGTTACTCCGCCGAATGACAACTCCTTGGCTTCAATCACCCAAAAAACCGTTATCGAAATGGCGGAAAAAATGGGTTACACCGTAACACGCCGCCGTATCAGCCGCGAAGAGATCTATATCGCCGATGAAGCGTTCCTCACCGGAACGGCAGCCGAACTCACCCCGATTCGCGAAGTCGATGCCCGTGTTCTCGGTGCAGGCGGACGCGGACCGATCACCGAAAAGCTCCAAAGCGGCTATTTTGACATTGTATACGGGCGCAACCCTGATTTCGAGCACTACTTAACGTATATCAAATAAAAAAATTCCGATAGCGTTGACATATAAAAAGGATTATTTGCATGGCAAGTGATATGAACGACTACTTTAACAAAAAGAAAAAAGAGGAACAACGCGGGGGCGGATTTCAAACTCCGAAACCTCCCAAAATGGACTTCAATATGAATTCTCAAAAGGCGGGAATGTTCTGGGTCATTGGCGGATTTCTTTTGATTCTTCTATTGGCAAAGCCGTTCGTTATCATTACCGAAGGGGAACGCGGTATCCTCTCCACCAACGGAAAATACAGTGATGAAGCGTTGATGCCGGGTCTGCATTTTATGATTCCGCTGATCCAAAAAATCTACATCGTCGATACCAAAGTGCGCATTATCAACTACTCCGATAAAATCGATCGAACCTCAACCCTTGGGGATGGGATCGTTTCCAAGCCGGCGATCACCGTTTTGGACAAACGGGGACTTCCTGTTGCCATCGATATTACCGTCCAATATCGCCTCAATGCACAATTGGCGGCAAAAACGATCTCCAATTGGGGCTTTAGCTGGGAAGATAAAATCATCGATCCGGTAGCACGTGACATCGTCCGAAACGTTATCGGTCAATACGAAGCGGAAAATCTCCCGATCATGCGCAATGCCATAGCAACCCAGATCGAAGCGGGAATCCGTAAAACAATAGAACGTCAAGGTAACGCTCCGACACAACTTGAATCAATCCAACTGCGCGAAATCGGTCTTCCTCAAAAAGTGAAAGATCAAATCGAGCGGGTTCAGGTGGCAAAACAAGAGGTTGAGCGGGCACAACAAGACGTAGAGAGAGCAAAACAAGAAGCACTCAAAAAAGAGACCGAAGCCCAAGGTACCGCCAATGCGATCACCATCCAAGCGCAAGCGCAAGCCAAAGCCAATCAGCTCATCGGTTCATCTCTCACACCGGGATTATTGAAATTGGAGCAAATCCAAGTTCAGGGAAAATTCAACGAAGCGCTCAAAGAGAACAAAGATGCGAAAATTTTCCTCACTCCGGGGGGATCAACACCGAATATCTGGCTTGATACTAAAACAGGTGATACTCAAAAAGTCTCTTCTACACACTAAAATCTTTTTAAGCTGGATTCCCGCCTTCGCGGGAATGACGAAAGGCAATATCCATGAATCTTGATCAAATCGACTGGGCTAAATCAGAGCTTCTTCCCGTTATCGTACAAGACTCCACTACATTGGAAGTACTGATGATGGCGTACATGAACCGTGAAGCCTTGGAACTCTCCCTCTCTACGCGAGTAGCCCATTATTTTTCCCGTTCCAAACAACGTCTTTGGAAAAAAGGGGAATCTAGCGGCCACCTACAGCACATTGAACGATTTTTGCTCGACTGCGATAACGATACCCTCCTCCTACTCGTCCGACAAGAAGGGGTAGCGTGCCATACGGGACGTAAATCGTGCTTCTTTACCGACATCGAGAGCGGTGATACCATCAGTGATCCTCAAATCGACACGGTAGCAACGTACGGTATTATCGATGAACTCTATCACACAATACTCAGTCGAAAAAACGGCTCTCCCGAAACCTCATGGACCGCAAAACTTTTCAGTAAAGGGGACAATGCTATCCTCAAAAAAGTGGTTGAGGAAGCGGGAGAATTTAGTTTTGCGATCAAAGACGGCAATGAAGATGAAATTATTTACGAATGTGCCGATTTAGTATATCACGTCTTGGTTGCACTTGGGCACAAAAATATCTCTCCCGATCGGATTAAACAAGAGCTTGCCCGACGATTTGGGATGAGCGGGATTGCGGAGAAAAACGCTAGGGAAAAATGAAAGCACAAATCATTGATTTTATCCACCATCTCATCATCTACGATTATTTTCTTTTCGGGGGGATATTTGTCCTCTTCTTGCTTTTTTTAGTTTTAGCCATTGCATTACGCCGTAAAATGGCGATTGCGGTTACCTTTGTCATTTTAGCGTTCGGTGTTCTGACGATCGGACCGGCTGTCGGTTATGTTCAACTTCATCGCTACCTTTTTAAAAACCAAATCATTCTCCACAAAGTGAAAGCTTTGGAGTTTACCGATGCCCTTTTGATCAAAGGGGATGTGAATAACACCTCAAAGCGCCCTTTCAAAGAGTGCAGCATTTATGCGGGGGTTTACAAAGTATCGCATTACCGTTATATTGATAAGCTCTACCCTTATATGCCGTTCAAAAAAGGGTCAATCAAAATTATCAAAGATATACCTCCGGGAGAATCGGCACCGTTTAAACTTTTTGTCGAACCGTTCCGATACAACAAAGATTTTAATATCACCATAAAGGCTGAGTGCAGATGAGTCCGTTAACTATATTGCATTATCTTTTACTTGCCGTTCTCTCTCTTTTATTTATCATCGGGGTTATTGTCTCATTACAAACCAAATATAAATTGTCGATCTTGACCACCATCACCCTCACTTTGGTATTGATCGGCGGTTTTAGCTGGAAAGCGATCAATGAGTACGCCTATGTAGTAGAGGTGTCCAATCTGGACAAGGAGCGCTATTATCAGTCCGAACAAATACTGATAAAAGGGACGGTCAGAAACGTAGGAAAATTTCCGGTTGCCAATGTCGTAGCCGTCGTAAAGCTCAATAATTCTTACGGGGGAGGAAGCGGGAAAGAGTCTATTTTTACACAGCCTTCCGTATTTGCCGAAGTGTATGAGGGGGATAACCCCAACTTTAAACGCCAAAATATTATGGAAGAGCACGTCATTGCCGATTATTTGGATCCGGGGCATTCCAAACCCTTTAGGATTTTGATGAAATATCCGCCCTATTTTACCAATGCTTCTTATACCGTAGAGGCTAAGGCGAACTAATACTTAAGCCCTATGGATGCAAGTGCGTTATTCACGGCGCGAAGCTGTCTGTTTTTATCCCTGCACCACTGCGGAGCAATCAATGTATCATCGTCGATGCCGGCACTGATCCGTTGAACGCTCACATGTGATGGTTTCAACAAAAGCGCCTCTTTGAGCACCTCCATATACAGCTCTTCACTGATCGGAATGAATTCTCCGCGCGTGTATTCATTCGCCAGTGCGGTCCGCTTCACGACATAGAGCGGATGGTATTTGACCGAATCGATTCCAAGAGCATACGCCGCTTTCGCCGTCTCCAGCATCATCTCCTTACTCTCTCCCGGTAATCCGAAGATCAGATGTCCACACACATTTAATCCGTACGATTTGGCTTTGAGAATCGCCTCTTTGACATTCGCGCTGTCATGTCCGCGATTGATCCGCTCCAACGTCTCATCATATATCGACTGGATTCCAAACTCCACCCAAATCTCTGTTTCTCGAGAGAGTTCACGCAAATATTCAAACGTCTCATCGCTGATGCTGTCCGATCGGGTTCCGATACTAAGACCTACAACATTCTCAAAACTCAGTGCTTTCTCATAAAGCGCTTTGAGGGTGTCAAAAGGGGCATAGGTATTGGTAAAACTCTGAAAATAGACCATGAACTTTTTAGCGCCGTTTTCATCGTGCAAGCGTGAAGAGAGGGCATTAAACTGCCATTCGAGTTGCTGAAGCTGTTTATCTAAATGGGGATTGCTTTGTGATTGAAGATTGAGAAAAAAACCTTTTAATTCACGGGCACGATCCAAACTGGGGCTGAACGAATCGTTTTCACAAAACGTACATCCCCCTTTGGCAACGCTCCCGTCAATATTGGGGCAGGTAAACCCTGAAATGGAGACGGGAACTTTGGAGACTTTGGCCCCAAAAGTACGCTGCAGATACTGTCCGAACGTAAAAATCTGCTCCCGCATAAGGCTCTCTTAGATAACGTATTTGCCGGTGAAACACGCCGTGCAGTAGTTCTCTTCTTTTCCGTTGACACTGCTTAGAAGCGCTTCATTACTCAAATACCCCAAAGAATCGGCTTCAATAAATTCACAAATCTCTTCGATACTCATATTGGCCGCGATCAGTTTCTCTTTATCCGGCGTATCAACACCGTAGTAGCACGGATCGGTTGTCGGCGGGCTCGAGATTCGCATATGCACTTCAGATGCCCCTGCTGCTTTGAGCATACGGACGATTTGGCGGCTTGTCGTTCCGCGAACGATCGAGTCGTCGATCACAATGAGACGTTTTCCCCGAATCAGATCGTTGATCGGAGAGAGTTTCATTTTGACTTTCAAATCCCGCATCTCTTGGGTCGGCTCAATAAAAGTACGCCCGATATAGTGATTACGCATAATCGCCATCTCATAAGGGATGCCGCTTTGCTGTGAATACCCAATCGCTGCGGGGACACCGCCATCCGGTAC
>NZ_JAEMQA010000030.1 GCF_022759005.1 Sulfuricurvum sp.
ACGAAATATAACTTGTCTCATGATTTCACTTTATAATGGTTAATCTAATTGTAGAACATTTATTTATAAACTGACCTTACGCTATCGTGTTTTTTGGTCGGGTAGTTGTGCGGTGGGCTGATTATTGTGTCCAATGTCGCCTGGGATCAATAGGACGTCTGCTGGCGAACTCTCCAGCAAGGTTTTAAACTTGGCGTCGAATCCTCTTTGGCTTACAACACTGCTTGGATTGAAGTAAAAATCGAAGTGGATATCTCCGAACATGGCGAATTTCATGATATAATTAAGGTATCAAGGAGTTGCAATGCGATTTTTATTATTAACAGTTTTCATGCTTATGTTGGCGGGATGTTCAACTGTTTCGTTAACAACATCAGCCATCAAGTTAGACCAGAAGAAAATTATGGCAGTTGATTCATTTGTGAATTATACTGAAGTTCCAATGGCAGGTTATAGAGCAGCAGCCATGGTGGATGTTGCTTTATTGAATCGTGGATATACGAGTAAGACGATTTATACGTCACCTAATGAGGAGTATTTAAAGCCCAATGCCCCCTTGAACGATAGACTTGAACGCGCTCGTAAAATATCAGCGGATTATCTTGTGAGCGGAGAAGTTATCGAGTGGAGATACAAAACGGGAATTGATGGTGAACCTGCCGTAAGTCTGGTACTGCGAGTATATGATGTTAGTACAGGAGAGGTTGTCTATAGTGCTTCTGCGAGTAAAAGTGGATTTGGTTACAGTTCCGTTGGTGTTGCGGCTCAAGATGTCATTGCTTCGATGATTCACTAAAACCAGTATGAATCGGATACGTGTATTTTTTAGAAGGCTCTTAAATAAGCGTCTTGAAGTTTTGACAAATTATATTATCTGGATTGAAATTATTGGATGGACAGCAACTTTTATGCTATTTGGTTACTTGTTTAGACCCACAGATCCTTTTTTTTTCACGGCAAAGTATGAAGTTTTTTTGATTTTTATGACCATTTTTACCCTTTTTTATGGGACGGTCGTGGGAATTATTATGCTAGGTGTTTCGTATGGAGCATCGCTTAATTTTTATACCAATATTCCTTATATGCAAATGATGGAATACCTTATTTTTGTTCTTATATATGGTGAGTTCCATTATCATTGGAATCGGAAAATAAATATTTCAAATGAAAATAATATGTACACTAAAAATCGTCTTAGAATGTTGGGAAATGCATTTTTCTTGACAAAAATATCGCACGATCAATTGGAAAAGAGTTATATTATAAGGCCAATGAGTTTACGAGGAGCTATTGTTTCTTTGATAAATGAACCAAAAGATAAGCGGACAACCTTATTGCTTGAGCGCTTGTCGCACTATTATGGTATTGAAGCTGCTGCGTACTATCATTTTGAGAACGATGATGCAATAAAGCTTGCAGAAATAGGTGATAGCAATATTGTTTATGATAAAGATCACCCTATGATAGATAAAATGCTTACCAGCCTTAAATCTATTTATGTTTCTGATATTGAAACATATGATAAGAATAGTTATTTAGCAGTGCTACCCTCTTTTGATTACTTAAATGAACTTCGAGGTATTTTAATACTTAAAAAAATGCCATTTATGATGTTTAATATAGATAATATTTTAAAAATTGAAGTAATTATCAACTATTTTGAGCAAGAAGAAAATAAAGATATTAATTTTGACATACCGCAAATATATAAAGTTTGTAGTAATAATTTTTTATTTGAACTCATGAGGCTTACTAAACTTAGCAAGATGTATGGCGCTGAAAGTTCATTATGTGCCATTCATGCCAGTACGCCATCGTCTATTGGTATGTTGGATCATTTTCTTTTAAATAGCCTGCGTGTTTTAGATCTCTTTGAACGTATTGAAATTAGTAGCGACGATTGCTACTATGTTTTTCTTTTGCCATTTGAAAATATTAGTGGTGCTTTGAGTTTTGAGAAGCGCATTATGGATAAGGTTTATTTCGGTGATGACACCAATCTCCAGCGTATGGTAGTTAGTATTGATGCCGCAAATCGGCTTTTTGATTGGATTTCAACATCAAGCCAGAGGAAATGATGATATACATACTCCTTTGTATTCTTAGTTTTTTAATAGAACTGTACGCCTTGGGGGTTGGAAAAATTACCCATTTTGCACAATGGGATATCTATAGATATTTCTTTTTGCACTCAATAGCATCTGCCTTTTTGGCATGGTGCGAGATGAAATTATTGGAATCACGCTATCCCCGTGAACGGCTCAAAGCTTTTCTTTTTTTCTTTGTTTTAACAGGAGTAGCTTTAAGCTTTGGGCTTATTTTGAGTTTGTTAATCGTAACTGTTGGATTGCTTAAGGCAAAAGTCATTGAAAAAAGTCAAACATTGGATAAAATCAGTTTTAATGAAATTAGTGATGATTTTCCTCAAATTAAGAGGGTCTTTGGAGAAGCTTCTTTGGAACATTCTTTAAATCAACCTGATACACAAATACACACAAAAATTAAAGTACTATCTGCATTAAATGAAGTCAATACTCCCGAATCTATTGGTCTTATTAAGCGAGCACTTTCTGATGAAAGCGACGAAGTTAGACTTTATAGTTTTAGTTTAATAGATCGATTTGAAAAAGAACTAAATAAAAAAATTCATATTGCATTGGGCGAAGTTAATGATGCAAAGAATGTTTCTCAAAAAATTCAAGGGTATAAAAAATTAGCTTTTTTGTATTGGGATATGCTTTATTATGGATTGAGTGATGAAAATCTTAAGCATTACTTTATGGATAAAATTCAATCCATTATTCGCGAAGGATTAGCTTTGGCGCCTAAAGATGATGCATTAATGATATTGCAAGGAAAAATTTATCTTTTGAGTGGCGATATTAAAAGCGCAGAACTCTTGATGCGCAAGGCTTTGGACCAAAGTGGTGTGTATACTAAAACAATTTGTTCCTATTTGGCAGAAATCGCTTTTATAAACCAAGAATACTCGAAAATTCCCCCCTTAATCGCACAATATCCTAGCGCTGATTTGGATTTAAAAATGTATGGGATACAGCAAGTATGGAATAAAAATAAATGAAATTCTTAATTGATAAAAAAAATAAGGTGGATATTTTATTTATTGCTGAGGGAACCTATCCTTATGTTAGGGGTGGAGTTTCTTCGTGGATTCATCAGCTTATTAATGGGTTGAAACATTATCGATTTGGCGTTGTTTTTATGGGAAGTCGTCCTGATGATTATGGAGAAGTTGTGTATGTATTTCCTGAAAATTTGGATCTTTTGGTTGTATCGTATTTATTTGATGATCCATCAAGACCCAAGATTAAAGCCATAGAGGGTGATAAAAAAAGTATTGATAACGTCGAATATGTTCACGAGTGGTTTAAAAATCATGAGGACACTTTACCTCCAGAGTTACAAAAGCTTAATTTTTATACAGATAAGGTAAGTGAATCTTTCTTTTTGTATGCCCATCGTTCATGGGAGTATATTGAAAAAAAATACAATGAACGCGCTTCTGATATCCCTTTTATTGATTATTTTTGGACAGTGAGAAATATCCATAGCCCTATTTGGGTTATCGCTAGAATAGCAAAATTGTTAGAGGGGCGTTGCCGTAGTGTTCACTCTCCCTCGACTGGATATGCAGGTTTCGCCGCAGCGTTGTTAGCCTTTAATGATAAAATATATTACATTCTTACTGAGCATGGGATCTATACTAAAGAGCGAAAGATTGACCTGCTCACCAATGATTTTTTAAGTTACCATAAGTTTGATATTTTTAAAAAACTAGATGAAAATGATACTATCAAAGAGATGTGGGTACGTTTTTTTGAGGGAATAGGTCGATTTAGTTACAAAAGAGCTGATGTTATCTTATCGCTGTTTAATGGTGCTAAAATGGTTCAGATTGCATATGGAGCCAATGTTTCAAAATGTCGTATTGTTCCCAATGGAGTTGACGTAAAAAAACTAGGAGGTGTAATTGAGAAACGTCCTCCTATTGTCCCAAATATTATCACTTTAATAGGGCGAGTAGTCTCTATTAAAGACATAAAAACATTTATTCGTGCCATTCGTATTGTGCAACGTGATATTCCAGATATCCAAGGTTGGATTGTAGGCCCAACCGATGAAGAAGAACAGTATGCTCAAGAGTGCATGGATATGGTGGAAACATTTAGTTTGAGCGATAATATCAAATTTTTAGGATTTCAAAATATTTTAGATGTACTTCCAAAGAGTGGGTTATTAACATTAACTTCTATTAGCGAAGGGATGCCATTGGTGGTTTTAGAAGGGTTTGCGGCTGGATTACCTGCCGTTACAACTGATGTTGGCTCTTGCAGGGAACTTATTTATGGTGGATTAGGAGAGGAAGATTTGGCTCTTGGGGCAGCAGGGGAAGTGGTGTCTATTGCCGATCCTGGTGCACTAGCAAAAGCTTATACAAGACTATTGCAAGACAGTAATCATTGGCATGCTTGTCAACAAACGGCTCTCGCTCGGGTTAATCAATATTATACACAAGAATTATTTTTCCAAACCTACGATGAAATTTATCAAAAAGCGATGCAACCGTGGCAGGAATAGGATTTCAGTTAAAAAAAATTGCAGATCGAGGAACGCTTACTTCACTACTTAAGGCGTATGGATATTCAGCGGCACTCAGTAGTGGTCCTTGGGTGATCTCGATGATTGTTATTTTTTTGATTGGTTTCATAAATATTTATTTTTTTAATTCAGGTGAAAATACGATTAAATTTCAAATTATCGTTACTTATGCCCTTATGATGGCATCCAGCCTTATTTTTACAGGCTTTTTACAGCTTCCATTTACACGATATGTTGCAGATAGGGTGTTTGAGGGGAGAGAAGACAGGATATTGCCAAACTTTTTTGGGCTTTTGTTTGTAATTTTATTTTTTGGATTTTTTATTGCATTTCCTTTGAGTCAATGGCTACTTTATGATCAAAGTGAATTTTTTATTACTTTGGCTATTTCTACATTTTTGGTTTTAAGTTGTGTATGGATTTCCAATATTTTGGCGGTGAGTTTGAGATTTTATAAATATGTCATATTGGCCTATTTTATTGCATATCTTTTGATATTGCTTCTCTCATTATTGCTTCAGCCTTATGGAATCGAGGGGTTGCTATTCTCCTTTTTAGCTGGAAATGTTCTTTTGTTATTACTGCTCATGATTGCGATTGTGAAACACTACCCATCTCCCTATTTTATGCAGTTTGATATCTTTAAAAAAGAAAATTTTTATTGGACACTAGCTATTGCTGGATTGGCCTATAATTTAGGAGTTTGGGCGGATAAAATTATATTTTGGTATCATCCTTTGACAGGAACAAATGTTATTGGACATCTCAATAGCTCTATGGTGTATGATATGCCTATATTTCTGGCATATTTATCTATTATTCCAGGAATGGCAGTTTTTTTCTACCGTTTGGAGGTTGAGTTTGCTGAACAATATGACCTCTACTACTCTGCAGTTCGTCAAGGAGGGGTATTGGATCAAATTGATCGCTATCGAAATGGGATGATTGATGTTGTGCGAACCTCCATTCGTGAAATATTAACAATTCAGGGAATTTTTAATATTGGAATTTTAATCATATCTGAGCCTCTATTTGAGGCACTTAAAATGCCAAAATTATTTTTACCCCTCTTTTATATTGATCTTATAGGAACGCAAATACAGCTTGGGTTTATGTCTATTTTGGCATTTTTATTTTACATTGATAGACGCAAGGAAGCGATGATTCTTTCGATTTTATTTTTTGTTGGCAATGTACTTTTGACATTTGGTTCGATCAAACTTGGACCCTATTTTTTTGGTTATGGATTTGCGGTGTCATTGCTAATCGTGTTTATTGGAAGTTTATTTTATCTTCGAAAAGTTCTAAAAAGGTTGAATTATGAAACATTCATGTTGCAATAGTATGGGAATAAAACTGTTTTTTTTGCTTCTCTTGGCCGTATCTTTACATGCCAAAAAGAGTCATGATATTGCTTTGTATTATGAAGCTAATCCTAGTCAAACCTTTATGCAGCATTTTGATTGGGTGGTTGTTGATCCAGATGTGATTAATCCTGCTGTGAAAAAGAGATTTGAAAAAAAACTATTTGCTTATGTCAGTATTGGGGAAATTGAGCCATGGAGAAAGTCCAATCCCCCATATGATAAAAAATGGATTATAGCCAACAACAAAGCATGGGATTCAAAAATTGCCGATTATACACAACCAGCTTATCGCAACTATGTGCTAGCACGAATAAAAACTCTATACGAAAAAGGATATAGAGGATTTTTCTTAGATACTTTGGACGCTCCATTTGGCTCAATAGAATCCAAAGATGAGATGCTCTATAAAAAAGGACTTTCAGAACTGATTGTTCAAATACACACAACGTTTCCAGACGTTAAGCTTATTGCCAATCGTGGGTTTGAAGTTCAAGAGACATTGTGCTCGAATGTAGATGCTGTTGCGGCTGAATCTCTGTATCAAAAAATTGATACCAAAGATTTTAGCTACAAAGAGGTATCAAAAGAGGATCGCCAATGGATACGAAATCAGCTTAAAGTCGCTCAAAAATGCGGTCTTGAAGCAATTTCGATTGACTATGTCTCACCTAAAAATAAAAAGTTACAACGAGAAACGGTTGAAAAAATTGTAGCCGAGGGTTTTACCCCCTATGTAACTGATTATAAACTCTCAACTCACGGGATGGGAAAAAAAGCCCTTTTGAGTAGAGAGGTACTGATCTTGTACGATGGTTCTACGTTAAGCAAGGATGATATTATTTATTCAGAGCCTTATCTTACCCTTTCAACACCTTTGGAATACTTGGGATACATTCCAAAGCTACATGATCTTCGAAAGGGATTTCCAAAGCTTTTAGGGGAAGATTTAGCAGGTATTATTATATGGGATGGTGGAGAAAATGAGACAGAGCTTTTTAGCTTTGTAGAAGAGGCGATACATAGTAATACTAAAGTTCTTTTTTTAAATAGTTTTGGTTTTACTATGACGCCACAAAGAGCCGAGTTTCTTGGTTTATCCATGATGGAAAATCGTGGTGGCGTGCTTGACCCGATTGTGATTACACATCGTGATTCGATAGTAGAATATGAAACGCAGCCCTTTTTGGAAAACAGTTCACCAATTTTTGAGCCTTTAGAGGGAAAACCACTGATTCAAGCGCAAAATAGTATGGGACAATCCTTTGTCCCTGCCGCACTCATGCCGTGGGGTGGTTATGCGTTGGATAAAAGCTTTATGATTACCTCTGATGGTACTTCGATATGGGCGATTGACCCAGTTGAATTTTTTAGACTGGCGTTACAATTACCTTCCATTCCTGCTCCCAATGTGACAACAGAAAATGGAAATCGATTGTGGATGACACATGTTGATGGGGATGGTATGATAGAAAAGACACGCTTTAAGGCTGATGAATATGCTGTTGAAACGCTTTATAATGAAGTACTAACGCATTACAAAGTCCCCCAGTCGATATCTGTGATTGTAGGAGAAGTTTCGGCTGATGGTGTTGTGCCACAGTTGTCTGATCGAATGATAAAAGGGGTGAAAGAGATTTTTAAACTTCCCTATGTTGAACCTGCTAGCCACTCTTTTTCACATCCCTTTCAATGGAAAAAAGTGGTAGCCAATAAAGATGAATCGCAAGAGGGGCGCGGTTTACCAATAAAAGGGTATGTTTTTTCATTAGAGAGGGAGCTTCAAGGTAGTATCGATTATATCAATACCAATTTAACTTCCCCATCCAAAAAGGCATCTATGTTGTTTTGGACAGGTGATTGCAATCCACCCGAGGAAGTATTAAGAGAAGCTCAAGAAGCAAATATTCTTACCATCAATGGGGGCGATACAACAATCCAAAAAAATGCTCCATGGCTATCTTTAATCTCTCCTATAAGTCTAAAAAAAGGAGATTACCGACAAATTTTAGCGCCAAATCAAAATGAGAATGTTTATACGGGTGACTGGACTTTTCCAAAATGGGGATTTAAGCGAGTTATTGAAACATTTGAGATGACGGATAAGCCAAGACGTTATAAGCCTATCGATCTTTATTATCATTTTTATTCTGCGTCGTTGAGCTCCTCGATGGCATCATTAAAGAGTGTCTATGATTATGTGCTTACACAAAAGACACTTCCTTTGTATATATCAGAATATATTAGGATTGCTGATGACTTTTATAATACTTCTATTGCTACTATTGAAAATGGATGGGAAATACGAAATGCAGGAGAGCTGAAAACATTAAGACTTCCAAAGGATAATCGCTATCCAGATTTTTCTAAGAGTGATGGGATTGTGGGATTTTATGATGATGTGGATGGACGTTATATCCATCTCAATGGGCAGGGTTCTTATACATTAGTGATGAGCGACAAAGCTCCGATGGTCCCTTATCTTATCCAAAGTAATGGTCGAGTTGTAAAATCTAGCAATGGTGCGCTCGTGCTTAAGAGTTATGTTCCTTTTCAATCTAAATGGAATCTTCCTTCTGGATGTGAAATAAAAACCAATCCAAAAATGAGCATTTCAAAAATCAAAGAAGGAGTTGTGAGTGTTACATCCACCCTTCCATCTGAGGTAAAATTTGAATTTACTTGTCACTAAACGACAAAAAGAGGTTGTTAGCAAAAAAGAGCTGCTTGGAATTTTCGCTCTATTTACCTTTTTACTAGTGTTGTTTTTTCCTAAAGGTAAAATTGATAGTTTGGTGGCGCGAGAGGAGTCGAATTACGATTCGAGTAGTCAATATCTTATAAATATCATTCATTTTTATCCGCAAGATGATCAACCCAAAATAATACTGGTGAATATGTATCTAAAAATGCAGCGTTTTGATGATGCTCGTAAGCTTTTAAAAACATTTTCGGCAGATCCACGTTATGCTAATCGTATTTATCGTTTGAAGTATAATATCGCAAAAGCAAGTTTTTTTAGCAATAAATCCAGTGTGAATAAAAATGCCGCAATGCTTGAGATGCAAGCGCTCCTTTATGGAATGATTGGTAGTTCAAAGGAGATAGCAGATTTTGAATTTATTCGTACGCAAGCACAAAAGATGAATTTTCAAAAACTAAAAGTGAGCGCAGAAACACAGATGATTCGACGTAATTTTTTGAGTTCATCTGAGGCATTAAAAGTTTACAAAATCGCCTTGTATCTCAAAATGTCTAAAGAAGCGAACATAATACTAGAATATGAAATACGCAACAGTTCGGATCCTATGTGGCGAGTACTATTGGCACAAAAAAACTTTGTTGCCAAGGATTATGGAGCTGCTATTAAAGATTATGAAGCAGCATTTGCTCATGCAAAAACCAAAAAAGAGAGAGAGAAATGGTTTAAAGAGCTATTTAATCTACACGTTTTCTTGAAACACAAAAGGGAAATTCTCATGTTGATTACTAACAATGAATCATTCATTATGGGCAATGATGAACTTGTTAAAATGGTTATTTCATATTACTTGGGCAATGGAATGCTCCTAGAAGCTCGAAACTTTAGTCTGAAACTGTTTCAAAACAAAGATCCATTAGAGGACTAAATGCGAATTATTATTTTTATTATGTTATTTGTGAGAGTACTATTTTCCAATGAGGGGAGCTGTTATTCAGTACAGCTTGTTTCAATATCCGATCGTGATGTTGCACAAAATAGTTTGAGTATTGATGGATATCCACAAGAGTGCAAATGGTTGCACATCAATAGGGAATATATGTTGCGATGCCAATGTGAAAGTGATTATAAAAAAGTAGCTACTTCGTTGAAAAATTATAAAATGTATGCCTCTGATGCCATTGTTGTATCGACCTATACATACCATTTTGACACCAATCAAACCGCGCCGGAATCTACAAAAATCAATGAAGTAAAGAGCAAGGAATCAGGAGTTAAAAAATATTTTTTAACTACTAATATGTCGCCTGATATTTTAAAACTCACTTTGGATATCATGTTGTACAGTGGTGATTTAAAAAATGCTTATTTGATTGCTAAGCGAGGTGTTGAACGATTTCCTAATGAACTCTATTGGAATAACAAAATGGCTCAAATAGCGCTCTGGAGCAATCGTCCATCGGAAGCGTTGGACTATTATGTTCAAGCATATCAGCTTCGCTCATCAAAAGAATTACGTCAAAAAATACAGATGTTAGCTTCACAAACTCAAAATCAAGATATCGGTATTAAAATGCTTGAGGACTCTATTCGTGCTGGAGAGGAAAGCAATACTACAAAATTAGCGGAACTTTATAAGCTCTCTGGACGTATCGAAGATGGTGTCCATTTTTTTGACAGTTTAAACGCAAAACATCCCTGTGTTGATTTTCAAGCCACTATTATCGATCTTTTATTGGCGAATCAAGAGTATGAAAAGGCGCAAGAACGATATGATGTTTTTATCCCACAATATGGTACGCGCGAAGTTTATGATTTACAATTTGCTAAAGCAGCTTTTTTACAAAAGAATTTGCCTAAAGCTTTAATGTATTTACGACGAAACGCATCCACTGTTGCCCAAAGTAATGAAGAGTATTGGAATCTATATATTGACATACTCTGGTTGAGCCGTGATTTTGATGAGTTGTACGATCTCCTTTTAAAGCGTTGGAAGCTAGGTCTGCTTCGCCCATT
>NZ_JAEMQA010000135.1 GCF_022759005.1 Sulfuricurvum sp.
CGAGGATCATTTAAATGAAATTACTCTTTTTAATTATTCTATTATTTAGCACATTGTTTGCTGATTCCAAACAACGCCTATTTTATTTGTATCAACAAGGAAGTTACCTCCAAGCATGCAATCTAGGACAACAAGATCTTTTATATCACCAGAGTGATGAAGCATATATTTCTCTCTACGCTTTTTCATGTCTCAAAGCAGACATGCTTGATCGATTGAGCGGACCTATAACGTTACTAAATCAAACAAAAGAAGCGCGTACGAACAGTGCGTATTTTTCACTTTTGTTGATGCAAAAAAGTTTATTGATGGCTGCGCTGTACGATAACAAGCCTCTTCAAAATCTTAAATTTCCAACCAGCACACACACCCTTTCAAAAGTGTTTGAGCTCTATCTCAAAGATTCTCAGTCCAGTCAATCCATTAAAGAGTATCAAGACCTCTCCGACAAGCGAATAAGTTACAAACTCTATACAGCAGACACAAGAGCTCACAAAAGCATTATTATCGATGAATACTATGATAAAATATTAACTGCTCATCATGTTTATTAAATAAGGAATTTCTATATGGATCACATAACCCATGATTTACTAGAAAAACGCCATATAACTCAACAACAAATCGACCGATTAACATCACGGGGGGTACAAGAAGATACAGTCCTTGAGATGCTTACTAAAGTAGGTGCCGTATCTCTCAATTTTATAAAGCGATTTATCGTAGAACAAATTCGTCTCGGTCAATATGAGCTCTCTATCATTAAAAATTACCATTTTTTAGATGAAGCCTCCGTATTAACCCATTTAGCGGAAGTAATGGAAGTTCCGTTTATGGACCTAGACTCGATTGATATGGATTATCGTCTTATCGAAAAAATTCCGACGGCACAATTAAAACGGTACAATGCACTCCCTATCTCTCAAGATGACATGTACGTCGTTGTTGCTTTTGCGGATCCTCTCAATCTTGAAGCGCAAGAGTCTATTCAGCGCCTTTTTCCTCGCAAGTCAGTGAAGATTGCCGTTGCTACCGAAAAACAGATACAAGCCTATCTGTTTAAAATGGAGCTCAAAGACAGCGTCAAAGAACTCGTCACCAATATCCGAAATGAACTTCGCAATATTGGTACACTTGAAGAGCAGCAAGAAGCTTCTTCAATTTTGCAACTAATCGACGTTATCCTCAAAGCATGTATCAAAGGGCGTGCGAGTGATATCCATATAGAACCGACAGAAAAAAACTGTGTCGTTCGAGGACGGATTGATGGAAAACTAACTGAAATATTCATTTTTGACAGGGATATTTATCCTCCACTTGCATCGCGTATCAAACTATTGGCGAATCTCGATATCGCCGAACGCCGTAAACCCCAAGATGGTCGTTTTTCAGCCATCGTCATGGACGCTGAATTTGACTTTCGTCTCTCCACCCTCCCCATCATTTACGGTGAATCGATCGTCATGCGTATTTTGGATAAAACCAAAGCTCTCGTCAAACTTGAAGACTCAGGAATGGATTCAGAAAGCTACCAAAAATTGATCAAAGGACTTCAATCTCCATTTGGGATTATCCTTGTTACGGGACCGACCGGAAGCGGTAAAACAACAACCCTATACGGCGCATTAAATGAACTTCGGAATGTCGAAGACAAAGTAATCACCGTTGAAGACCCGGTTGAGTATCGTATGAATTTGATTCAGCAGGTGCAAGTTAATCCGAAAGTAGGACTTTCATTTGCCGATGCATTACGTTCTATTCTGCGACAAGACCCCGATAAAATCATGATCGGGGAGATCCGTGACCACGAAACATTGGAAATTGCTATCAAAGCCGCACTAACAGGGCACTTGGTTATTTCAACTCTCCACACCAATGACGCGATCAGCGCCATCCCGCGTATGTCGGATATGGGGATAGAGCCCTATCTCATCAGTGGTGCACTCGTCGCCGTACAGGCACAACGGTTGGTTCGCCGTATCTGCAAACACTGCAAAAAAGAGATTGATATTCCTCAAACACTGCTACAAGAATACAGTTCAATGATCCCTCCGCATACCGTTTTTTATGCAGGGGCAGGATGTAAAGAGTGTAACGGTTCAGGATATATGGGGCGGGAAATGATTTGTGAAGTATTACCTATCACCGAAGAAATTTCCAGCATGATCGCCCGAAGTGCCTCGAAAGACGATCTGCTCAGACAAGCAAAAGCGGAAGGGTTTGTCGGAATGTTTGAGAACGGTATGGCCAAAGCGGTTCAAGGAATAACAACATTAGATGAAATACTAAGGGTGGCAAAAGGATGAAATACTTTGTAGCAACGGTCCTCACAAAAGGGAAAAAAGTCGACCAAGGGTTCTATGCCGAAAATAAAAAAGAGGCTCACTATTTAGCGAAAATCAAATTTACAGGGATGGTACTCAAAATCACCGAATCCGAGCCTCCCCTTGAAGATCAATTCAAACGCTTTAAAGAGACTCTTTTCTCTAATGTACGCAAGCGTAAACTGAAACAAGATGCCCTTATTGCTGCCATTCGTCAACTCGCCGTTATGACGAATGCCGGTATTTCCATTCATGACTCCCTCAAAGAGATCGCCGAAGCAACAACCGATAAAGTATTACAAAGCGTTTTAGGAACCATGGCCGAAGATATCAACGCCGGTCATAGCCTTTCTCATTCTGCCCACAAATTTCATTACGAACTGGGAAATCTTTCATTAGCCATGATTGAACTGGGAGAAAAAACCGGTAATATGGCCGAAGCACTCCATAAATTGGCCGATATGCTCGAAGAGATCCGCCGCAATGTCATCAAGTTTAAAAAAGCAATGGCTTATCCCCGGAACGTCATGATTGCAATGGCTATCGCCTTTACGGTTTTAATCTCCTACGTTGTTCCTCAATTTAAAGCAATTTTTGAACAGCTTCATGCCGAGCTACCCCTCCCGACAAAAATCCTCCTCTTTTTAGAGCACCTATTTAATACATACGGGCTCTATGTATTAGCGGGGATTTTTATCTTTGTTTTTGTATTTCGATACATGCTTAACCACAACCGAGAATTTCGTTATCGATGGCACCAGTTTTTACTCAAAACCTATCTCATCAAAAATATCATTATGTATGCAACACTCAGCCGTTTTACCCTCGTCTTTTCTGAGCTGGTACGTGCCGGCATTCCGATTGCAGAAGCACTGGAGACCTCTATTGCCATGATCGATTCGCTTCCTCTTCAGGCAAGGTTGATGACAGTACGTCAAACCGTTGAAAAAGGAGGAACCCTTCATAGCGGACTTCAAGAAACAGGATTGTTTGAGAATATGATCATCCAGATGATCTCTGCAGGTGAATCGAGCGGTCAACTCGATGCCATGATGCAAAAAGTTATGGAGTACTATAAAATGCGCTTTGATGCGATCATCGACGGCCTCTCCGAAGCGATTGAGCCGATTATGCTTTTGATCATTGCATGTATGGTTGTTTTGTTGGCGTTGGGCATTTTCTTACCGATGTGGAATATGGGGGCTGCGGTCAATGGCCGGCAGGCCTAATCTTCTTGCAAACCTTTTGTGACCAAAGCATTGTACATTTCATCTTTAGGGATGAGACCCGCTTCAAACAAAAACTGCGAAGGGACAAAGTTTGTTTTCTTGATTTTGTCATACTTTGCATAGCTCAAAAACAATCGATCTTTTGCCCGTGTTACCGCGACGTAAAACAACCGTCTCTCCTCTTCGATACTTCCGCTACGGCTCATCAGTTTTCGGTTTGGGAACCGTCCGTCCATCAAATCGATCACATAGACTTCTTGATATTCTAACCCTTTTGAAGCATGAATGCTCAACAGATGAACCCCTTCACCTTGCGTTAAATCCTGCGATCCTAAAACCATTGCATTTAAAAAACGTTCATGATCTTTGTAAGGACACGAGAGTTCAAACAATAAGGTGCATTTACGCCGTATACGTTCCTGTGACTCTGTTTTTGCTCTCTCATCAATCGCACCGTTTTCATTCATAGCTCGCCTAGTTGAGAGCAACTCGATCACATGTCCGTAAAGAGCCGATAATGCAATTTTCTGAACTGCAACTTTAGGTTCTTTCACCTCTTTAAGTTGACGGAACAAATTGAATAAATCATGTAAAAATGTCGCTGAATCTTTGGAAAGTTTGGCATGTTTTAAAATCGGATTTCCCATAAAGTTTGGATCAAAACCGAGCTTTGCAAATCGTCCCGCACTCCCCATCTCCGCAAAATCATCAAACAGCCCTAACTGATGGTTGAGTCGCCGTTTCTCAAACGGATTGCTAATCTCAGAGTCAGGCGAATACAACCCGCGTAAAAAAGACCCTTTCCCCAATTTTTGCAACGCAACAAAAAGCTCTTTTGCTACAGCGCTTCCTACCCCTTTGGCATAATCAAAGAGATGGATAAACGCCATCATGTCCGACTCATTGACAAGTAACGTGTAAATATCGAGAAGCGCTTTAACCTCTTTGGAATCAAAAAAACTCGTTCCGCCGCGACGGCGACACGCGATCCCTAGCTCTCGAAGGGAAGCTTCAATTCCGTCTGCCGAGGCATTGTTCCGAAAAATGACGGCAATCTCTTCGCGGTTGGTAGAGGAATCCCCGATTTTTTGAGCAATGCCGTGATACTGATCAAAGAGTTCATCATACACTAACAAAGTGGGGCTGTGGGCTTCTCCTGTCCGGGTCACTTCGAGTGCTTTAGGATAAATGCGCTCGTTATAAGCGATCACCGTATTGGCAAGCGAGAGAATGGGGACAGTTGAGCGGTAATTTTTGTTGAGAGTATAGACCTTGGCATCGGGGAAATTGGTCGTAAACGACCCGATGATCGAAATATCCGCACCGTTAAAGGCATAGATACTCTGATCGTAATCTCCCACACAAAAGAGCGATGGAGGGCGCATCGCATTGATCAGCGTCCCCTGCAAAGCATTGGTGTCCTGATATTCATCAATCAAGACCTCCTTATACCCCAAATCGCTCTCTTTCGCCAGATCTCTCATATGTAAAAGCAAATCGTTGAAATTGACAAACCCGTACTCTTTTTTCAGTCCTTCAAATTCATCGATAATATCGGCATAGATGGCGGCATACACGGCATGTTCGTCCTGACGGGTCAATATCCACTCTTCGAAATTTGTCTCAAGTTCCGTATTTTGGTAAAACGAATAAACATCGTAGAGATAGTTGGCACCGTATGCAGGCGTCGCACAGTCAATATGGCTGAACGTCCGTTTTTCATAGACACTGCGAAACAGCGTTTTTAGTTCGCGAGGCTGCTTGAGAACAACTTTCCCCTCTTTTCGTTTGAGCCATCGGTAGCTCACCGCATGAAATGTCCCCGCATCAATTTTCGAAGCGATCTCGCGCCCAAAAAAAATCGCCACACGTTCTACCATTTCCTGCGCCGCTTTGTTGGTAAAGGTGAGAAGCAATATCTCTTCAGGTTTGACGTTTTGTGAAATCAGATACGCAATGCGTCCGACGATCGTCGAGGTTTTCCCAGTACCGGCCGAAGCAATAATAAGATTGTGTCCATAAGGTGCGGTTGCGGCGGTATATTGCTGATCGTTGAGGCGGGAGAGTGGCAAGAGGCTCCTTGAAGCCCCCACATAAAGAGGCTAAGCTATGCTGTAAATTTTTTGATCGGTTCGGCCAACCCTAAACCGGGATGATTTTTCACATCCAATACCGCTTGAGCCATAGTCGCATTGTCTTGATTAAAAATAAGCGGGGCTAAAAAGTTGATACATGATTCATCGAGCGGATCTTGAATAACGGCGATATTATATACTAGGACCTTTGAATCTTCATTAATATCGAGTAAAACTCTAATCTGTGTCGGAAGATCAAAAGAGTATTCACGTAGCATGTAAGGATTAACAAGTGTAAAACTGATACCAGTCCCATCAGAACTTTTGAGAGTAGCAAACATCTCATCAATTTCACTCAATTCAACCTTGCTTATTTGATCAAATCCTAATATCGTCGACTTTACATCGTATTGCATCGCTACCCTTTGATTGTAATTACATTATAGCAAAGCAATAAACGTTCCTCTGAATTTTGGTATAATTCGCGATATTTTATCTTTACCAAGGTTTTTTTATGTCTGCTACCCATTACGATCCAAAAAATATCGAAGAGAGTTACTATCCTATCTGGGAAAATCGAGGCTATTTCGAGATCGATGGCAACAAGACGATAGCAAAACCGAATAAACATTTCGCCATCATGATGCCTCCGCCGAACGTCACCGGACGGCTTCATATCGGGCATTCTCTCACCTTTACCCTCCAAGACATCATTGTTCGTTACAAACGGATGGACGGCTATATGACCCTTTGGCAACCGGGAACCGACCACGCAGGGATCGCGACCCAAAACGTTGTGGAAAAACAGCTCCTAGCTGAGGGAAAAACCAAAGAGGAACTCGGACGCGACGCATTTTTGGAGCGCGTTTGGGCATGGAAAGAGGAGAGTGGCGGGATCATGGTGGGACAACTCCGAAAACTCGGTGTTTCTCCTGCATGGAGCCGTGAGCGCTTTACGATGGATGAGGGGCTAAAATCCTCCGTCAAAGAGGCGTTCGTCCACCTCTATAACCAAAACCTCATCGTTCGCGGCAACTACATGGTCAACTGGTGTACCCATGACGGCGCACTCAGTGACATCGAAGTAGAACACGAAGAGCACCAAGGGAATTTCTACCATATGCGCTATCCGTTCAGTGATGGCAGCGGTCATGTCGTGGTTGCTACCACCCGTCCCGAAACCTATTTCGGGGATACAGCGGTTATGGTTCATCCTGAGGATGAGCGCTATCTTCACCTTATCGGGAAAAGCGTCACCTTGCCGCTTATCAACCGAGAGATCAAAATCATTGCCGACAGCCATGTCGATCGTGAGTTCGGAACAGGGGTCGTTAAAGTTACCCCTGCACACGATACGAATGACTACGAAGTAGGTAAACGTCATGATCTGGAATTCATCACCGTATTCGATGAAAAAGGGATTTTGAACCACCACGCGGGAGAGTTCGAGGGGTTAGAACGTCTTGAAGCACGCTCTGCAATCGTTAAGCGTCTCGAAGAGGCAGGATTCATCGAAAAAATCGAAGAACACACCCACCAAGTAGGTCACTGCTACCGCTGTAAAAATATCGTCGAACCCTACATCTCGAAACAGTGGTTCGTCCGCAGCGAAGTAGCACGCGGTTCTATCGATAAAACCAATGCGGGACTAACCCAATTTTTCCCGGCTCACTGGATCAACAGCTATAATGCGTGGATGGGTGATTTGCGCGACTGGTGTATCTCCCGTCAGCTTTGGTGGGGACACCGTATTCCGGTATTTTACTGTGACGAATGCGATCATGAGTGGGCGAGCTTAGAAGAACATCCGAGTGCGTGTCCCCATTGTGCAAGCACAAAATTCACCCAAGATCCGGATGTACTGGATACATGGTTTAGCTCCGCTCTGTGGCCGTTCTCAACGCTGGGATGGGGGAACGGTGACACGGCAGGCGATCAACTCTTCCAAAGCGAAGATATGGCTCGTTTTTATCCGAACACCCTCCTCATTACCGGATTTGACATTCTCTTTTTCTGGGTTGCCCGTATGATGATGATGGGTGAGAGCTTCACAGGAGAGCTGCCGTTTAATCACATCTATCTCCATGCCTTGGTGCGCGATGAACACGGTCAAAAAATGTCCAAATCCAAAGGCAACGTTATCGACCCGCTCGATATGGTCGAAAAGTACAGTGCTGATGCCCTTCGCTTTACCCTTGCCGTCCTTGCCGTTCAAGGACGTGACATTCGTCTGAGCACGGATCGCCTAGAGCAAAGCCGCAACTTTACCAACAAACTCTTCAACGCCTCAAAATTCCTCCAAATGAACGTCCCAACCTTTAAAGATTTGGCGGACCAAGAGGTCACCACTCCGTTGGGGCGCTATATGCTCAGCCGTTTCCACCGCGCGACGGCAGAGACGAGAGCGTTCTTAGATGAATACCGCTTTAACGATGCGGCGACCGTACTCTACCGCTTTTTGTGGAATGAGTTCTGTGACTGGGGTATCGAGTTGGGTAAAGCCTCCAAAGAGAGTGTCAATGAGCTGGGGAGTATCTTTAAAGAGTCGATGAAACTGCTCCATCCGTTTATGCCGTTTATCACCGAGTTCCTTTATCATGAGCTCTCCGGAACATCCCTCGAAGAGGGGAACTCAATCATGGTTATGGCATATCCTGACAATACAGAGATTGATGAGTCTATCGAAGCGGAATTTGCGATGATCATGGATGCGATCGTTACCATTCGACGCGCCAAAACCCTCGTCGATCTAGGCAACCAAAAAATCGATCTTGCCTATCTCAAATGCTCCGGCAACCATGAGATGATGGCACCGTTCATCACGCGCCTAGCAAAAGTCGAAACACTCCGTTTTACAGAAGGGAAAATCGATAATGCGATCAGCGATATCGGCGAGATTGTCGAAGTTTATCTCCCGACCGATGCAATTGATCTCACCCCTATCATCGATCGTCTCACCAAACAACGCGAAAAGCTCCAAAAAGAATCGGATAAACTACGCGGAATGCTCTCAAACGAACGTTTTGTCGCTAATGCTCCCGAAGCGGTCATTACCCAAAACCGTGAAGGACTTGCCGATGCGGAAGATAAAATAGCCAAAATCGATGCGCAGCTCGGCGCATTAGGCAATTAATTTGCAATTTCGAGAACTCTCCGCATCCGAACTCGTTGAGGGGTTTGCCCTCCTCACGACCCTCCGCCCCGAGCTCACCCCCGAAGCATTCGATGCGTTCATCACATCCCAATACCCCAAAGACTATCGTCCTATCGGTGCCTATCAGCGAGGCGAGTTACAAGTCTATGCAGGGGTAAGTATCCGAGAAAATTTGGAGTTGGGACGTCATCTGATCGTAGATGATTTCGTCACCTACATCGGGTGTGAGCACCTCAGCGGTGAAATGGTCGATTACCTGTGCGATTATGCCAAAATGCACAAATGTCAAAGTGTTTTGGTGTGGGGAAAACAGCGAGGAATTTCGATCAATGATCTCAGTGGATTCCGCCCCAAACGGGACGGATTCATTAAAATTTTTTAAACGCTGCCGGAGCAAAGCCCCGCTCAGCTACGCTTGCCGCTATGGCACTAAAGCTTGCCTCGTTCGAGGCAGATTTTTCCAAAGTTTATTCCGCGATCCCTTCGATCTCTACAACGAGTTTCACTTCATCGCCGACGACAACACCACCCGCTTCGATCGCTTTGTTCCAGTTCAAACCGAAATCTTTGCGATTGATTTTACCGTTCAAGACAAACCCTGAACGTTGATTGCCCCACGGATCTTCGACAACTCCGCCCATCTCAACATCCAAGACCACTTTTTTGGTGATACCGTGAATCGTGAGATTACCCGTCATTTTAGATTTTGATGCACTTGTCATGGTAAACGTTATATCGCCGAATTTCGCCACATCAAAGAAATCGGCACTGCGCAAGTGATCATCCCGTTTTGCGATCCCTGTATCGATAGAATCCGCTTTGATTATCCCGCTAAGCGATTTAAATACCCCTTTGTCCAAATCGTACGTTCCGCTAAAATTTCCGAATTTTCCCGTTACGGTGCTGATCATCATGTGCTTGACTTTAAATCCGACCGTTGAGTGTGAAGGGTCCACTTTATAGACCGCAGCCGAAGCACACGTAGATCCGAGCAATAGACCGGCAAAAACTGTTGCTAATAAACTCTTTTTCATCGTCAATCCTTTGGGTTAATATGATCTTTATTGTAGAGTGTTTTTCACAATGGATTATTAATGCAAAAATAATGCGCAATAAATTTAAGCTTCGTTATACTTTTAGTATCACTTTTCAAAGGTATTCCATGCAGCTTTGTGTCGCACTCGATCTCCCATCACAAGAAGAAAATTTAGCCCTTATCGAAAAAATCAAAGCCTACCCTATTTGGCTCAAAGTGGGTCTGCGCTCGTACATCCGTGACGGAAAACCGTTCATCGATGCGATCAAAGCGATCAATCCCGAGTTTAAAATCTTTTTGGATCTCAAACTCTATGACATCCCCAACACCATGGCGGATGCCGCTGAATCGATCATGGGATTGGGTGTCGATATGTTCAATGTCCACGCATCTTCAGGACGTAAAGCGATGCGTGAAGTGATGAAACGCTTGGAACTCTATGAGAATCGGCCACTCGTTCTTGCGGTGACTGCCCTCACCTCATTCGAAGAGGGTGAATTCAGCCATGT